>CAZWMY010000017.1:0-45438 GCA_964635025.1 uncultured Desulfobacula sp.
GGTCAGGACGCCGGAACCGATGTATGTGATTCATGAGCTTTATGATAAAAAAGAAGTCCCAAGACGTCCCGTATTTGTGGACAGCCCCTTGGCTTCCAACCTGACAAAAGTGTTTGGCGAACACCTGGAAAGCTATGATGCAGACACCCATGAGACGTTTTTGAAAAAAGGAGAAAATCCTTTTTATTTCAGCAAGATCAAATTTGTGGAAACCGTTGAGGAATCCATGCGGCTGAACCAGGATGAGTCTTCCCATATTGTGATTTCCGCATCCGGAATGTGTGAGGCGGGAAGAATTCTGCATCATCTCAGGTATAAGGTTCATAATCCGAAAAATACCATCCTTCTGGTTGGGTATATGGCGGAAAATACCCTGGGCAGACGGATCGAGGAATTTGGGGAGGCTTTGGCAAAAAATGAAAAACAAGACGCGCCGGAATTGAAAATCCTGGGAAAATCCTATCCATTGCGTGCCAAGGTTGAAAAAATAGGCGGGTTCAGTGCCCATGGCGATAAGCATGAGCTTGAAAGCATTATTACAAAATCAAATCTGAGAATTAAAAAAATAGCCGTTGTTCACGGCGAGGCGTCCCAGAGTGAGGCTTTTGCCAAGCATCTCCGGGAAAAAGGCCATGATGCCGTTATTCCAAAATCAGGGGATAAGATATCGTTTTAACTGTCGGCTGTGTTGCTTCATGAATTTCCTTGTTTTTTGGATGGCTGTTCAGTAAAATAATTTGAAAAATGAACTGGGCAGCTAATTTTTTTTAATGACCAACAGGACAAAACATGAAACGTGAACTGCTTTTTATCTGCGCGGCAATTATACTGGCCGGTATTTTATCGGGTGTTCGGCCGGGTTACGCCGATGCTGTCGTCCCTCCTGATCATATTTCTTCTGAGATCATCAAACTCAGTGACGATATTTATCAGATAGGAAACGTAAAAATATATAAGAATAAGCGATATATCAGCATTCCCGGCACCATCAACATGTCGGATGGGCTCATCGAATATCTTGCTTGCGGACTCAGGGGAAAGCTTCATGAAAGCGTTCTTGCCCTTGATGTCGAGCCCTATCATATCCATGTGGCGCTCCTGCTCCTCGGTCTTGTGCCGGGAGACAGGCCCATCAGTTTTCAAGGTGCTCCAGAACCGCCCTGCGGTGATCCTGTGAAGATTAAAATATCCTGGAAAGGGGCGGATAATAAAATATTGGAATATGCCCCTGAAGATTTGATTATCAATATTGATGATAAAAAAACCATGGAAAAATCAGACTGGGTGTTCTCAGGGTCGAGATTTTTAGACGGAAAATACATGGCACAGATATTGGGTTCCATTGTTGCCGTATTTCATGACCCGGATGCCATCATTGATCATAGAAGCATTGCCGGTGCAGATGATACGCATTTTTTTGCCAACAAGGAAATATTGCCGCCTTTTGGTACGCCTGTGGAATTCAAAATATTTATGGAAAATGACCCGGCAGTGAAAAAAAGAGTCAGTTGTGAAAATGCCGGGAGATAAAGGGAGAAAAGAATGCAGCATAAAAATACAGAGGGGATCACTCCTCCAAAAAAAGCGGGTGAAATTTTAAACATGTATTATCTGGAAGCACGGTCCCATCTTCTTGAAACCGCTGCCATCCTTGACAGGGTTGAAAGAGCACCCGGAGGCCCGGAAGCGATGAAAGATCAGAGGGTTCAAAATCTTTTGAATCTCTGTGAAATTCTGGCAAAAGAGAAAACCAACCGTGCTGAACAGTTTTTAATGAAGTTATCCGTATGAAGAAAAACAATATTGCACCCATTGTCCGGTATCTGGATGAAACCGTGTCTGTGGCCTGTCCTTACGGAGATGTCAGAAGAATGGTGACCGGTGGTGAAGGAATCTCCAATATCCATGTGGTCAGTGTTACAAAAGGAGAAAAACATTATCACAAAGCCTATGATGAGGTTTATTATTTCCTTTCCGGAAAGGGATCCATTACGCTTGATGAGAACATCTATCCGGTGAGACCGGGCACCGCCACGGTCATCCCTGCCGGAATGGTGCATTCCCTTTTGTCGGATACGGATGAGCCGCTTGTATTCATCATTATCGGGACACCGCCCATGTCCATTGAGGATGACCGGGCCATGCCGCAAAAGCCTTGATATAAGGCATATTGAGCAATAATTAGATAAAGGTGACGGAATGAAAATTATTGAACCCCATATTCACATGATTGCCAGAACAACCCAGGATTATGAACGTATGGCCAGAATGCATACGGTGGCCTGCTGTGAACCCGCCTTCTGGGCAGGGTATGACAGGACTTCGGCAAAGGCCTTTCATGATTATTTTACCCATATTTCAGAATTCGAACCCACACGTGCCGCCCAGTATAATATTGATCATTATTGCTATATTTGCATGAATCCCAAAGAGGCTGAAAATATCGGCCTTGCCAGGGAAGTCATTTCCTTTATCCCGGATTTTCTGGGGAAACCCACGGTTCTGGGTATCGGAGAAATCGGTCTGAACAAAAACACAAAAAATGAGATGATGGTTTTTGAGGAGCAGGTGGAACTGGCAATACAGCATGACCAGCTCATGTGGATTCACACCCCGCATCTGAATGACAAATACAAGGGAACAAAAATGATGGTGGATTATCTCAATGGCCACAAAGGGATTGATCCGGGCAAAATAGCTTTTGACCATTGCGAAGAACATACCATCCGGATGATATTGGATTCCGGCTTCTGGGCATCCATGACCATTTATCCCATGACCAAGAATTCTCCTTCCAGGGTGATTGATGCAGTGGAAATTTTCGGTATTGAACGGATCATGGCCGATGCTTCCGGCGACTGGGGGCCTTCCGACCCCAAAACCCTTCATGATGCCGTCTTTGAGATGAAAATAAGGGGGCACCGGGAAAAGGACGTGGAAACGATTTTTTATAATAATCCTTGTTTTTTCCTGGGGCAGAATCCCAAGTTCAAACATCGGCCTTTGCTAGACAAGCAGGATGCCTGGAGGCGATGAAAAAGGAAACAGGGATCAAAACCAGGTTGGCCGGAGGCTTGCGTATCAGACTCATGCTGCCGGCTGTGGTGTTTATCCTGGTTTTTTCCCCTCTTTTCATCATCCTGAACAATTATTATACATCCGGACTTCTTGACAACAGGCTTGAAAGAGAGGCTGTAAGGATATCCGGCATCCTTTATGAATACCGGTTTGTCTTGAACCCTGCCTATCTGAAACGGCTTGGCAAGGTCATTGAAGGCCGGATTGCCATATTTGACCGTTCAGGAAATATCATTGCCGCATCCTTTGATGAGAATGACACTCATGATTTCCTTTTATATGTGGACCCGGACAAGATAGGGGAATTGCACTCTGAGAACAATCAGGACCAGGTCATTATGAAAATTGAGCAGAACAACAGATCTTTTCTTCTGGTTTCAAGGAAACTCCTTTTTCCAGGTACGGATGAAAATATCCTGATGGCCATTCTGACCCCTCTGGATGACCTTCAGTCGGCAAAATACAAGGCCGCCATGAGAACGGTTCTCTCCGGTACTGCCGCCCTTTTAATAGCTTTTATGGCAGCCGGGTGGGTCTTAAAAAAGATATCAGCTACAGTCCGGGATTTTCTTAATGTTACAGACAGAATTGCATCCGGAGATTTCACAGGCAAAGCACTTCTTTCCGATATCAGTGAACTCAATGCCCTGGCTTTATCCATCAATCAAATGTCTGATAAATTAGCAGCCTATGAAAAAGAACTGGTGAGTTCCACAAGGCTTTTATCGGCCAATAAAATTACGGCTGCCATGGCCCATGAAATTAAAAACCCCCTGTCCAGTATGAAGATGCTGGCTCAGATCATTCAGAAGCGGTTTGAGCATGACCGTGAAGGCATGGAAATGACGGCAGCCTTTATCAAGGAAATCAACCGCGTGGATGCGCTGGTGTCCGATCTGCGGACCCTTTCCGGATCAGCCAGATACTCTTTTTCACCGGTTTTGCCCGAATTGCCGCTTGAAGAAGTAATCCTGATCATCAGACCCAAGCTCGATCACCTCAATATCCGCCTTGAAATCCGGACAGAGGCGGATCTCCCCAAAATACCGATGGACCGGGACAAGATTAAACAGGTGCTCTGGAATCTGATGATGAATGCAGCGGAAAGCATGCCCCAAGGCGGGGTGATTGAGGTTTGTGTAGCGCAGGATCATAAAAAGGAATGGATTGAATATCGTATCACGGACAGTGGCTCAGGGATAGACCCTAAACTCATGGATGATATTTTTACCCCCTTCTTTACAACTAAAAAAGAAGGCATCGGCATCGGGCTCCATATCAGCAGGGAAATTGCCCTTGCCCATAAAGGAGAGATTCGCATCCATCCGACCGGCCAAGGCACAACCGTTGTTCTTTTAATCCCCATCAATCAGAAATGACAGGCAGGTATCTTATGGCAGATATACTTGTAGTGGATGATGAAGAATCCATATGCTATGCATTCAGTCAATGCATCCGGCATCTGGGTCACACCCCTCATTTGGCTTCCAACACAACGGATGCCCTGAGCATAGTCCTTGACATCAGACCAGCCATTGTTTTCCTTGATAACCGGCTTCCGGGAGAAAGCGGTATTTCATTTCTTGAAAAAATAAAGATCTACCATAAAGATTCCGTTGTGGTTATCATGACCGCTTTTGGAACTATGGATACAGCCATCGACGCCGTAAAAAAAGGAGCCTATGATTACCTGACCAAGCCTGTGGATCTGCATCAGATCGAAGACATGATTGAACGGATTCTGAAACCCGGTAAGGCTGATTTTTTCTCGGCTGAGAATGATCCGGGTAAATCTGTTGACTCAGATGAAGACAGTATTATCGGGTCAACAGATGCCATTTCTGATATTTATAAAATGATCGGGCTTCTCACTACCAACGACGTTCCCGTGCTTATCGAAGGGGAAAGCGGGGTGGGAAAAGAGCTTGTTGCCAGGGCGATTCATAACCGGAGCGACCGGAAAAATTTTCCTTTTGTGGCCATCAACTGCGGCGCCATGCCGGAAAACCTGCTTGAATCCGAACTGTTCGGTCACGAAAAAGGAGCCTTTACAGGCGCAGATGCTCTCAAAATAGGTAAATTTGAGTATGCAAAAGACGGAACTCTTTTCCTGGATGAAATCGGGGATTTAAAATTTTCCCTTCAGATAAAGCTCCTGCGGGTTCTCCAGGAAAAAACCATTGTCCGGGTAGGTGGTCTTAAGACCATACCGGTAGGATCGGCAAGAGTGATTACAGCCACCAATAAAAATCTTCTGGCAGAAATGAAAGCAGGCCGGTTCAGAAGCGATTTGTATTACCGTCTCCAGTTGATTACGCTTAAAATTCCGCCTTTAAGGGAAAGAAAAGCAGATATCCCCGAGCTTGTGTCCCATTTCATCCGCAAGGCAAACCGGGAAATGCGGCTTGAAATAAAAGGGATAGAAAAAAATGCACTGGATCTTCTCATGGGACATCACTGGCCCGGAAACGTCCGGGAACTTGAAAATGTGATCAAAAGAGGAGCGCTTCTTTCCAGAGTTGACACCATTGGTATCCATAATATTGAATTTGCAGAACCGCTGCTTATTGAAGAAAAAGATCTTTTTTCCGAGACTTCGGTTTCAGATCAGGTCAGGTTCTGGTTTGAGAATAGAGAGGTGCTGTTTCCGGAAAAAGGCCACCTCTATTCACAGGTCATTGCGGTTGTTGAAAAAAACCTGATTAAAAATGCCCTGGATCTTTGTAACCAGAACCAGTTAAAAGCCTCTGATCTTCTTGGGATGAACCGGACCACCTTGAGAAATAAAATCAGGGAGTTTGATTTATAACCCTTTGGCAATATTCTTTCAACAGAAGGGGGGCTGCTAATGCGGAATCACAACCCTGCCAAGTGAACTGCAAGGTCATTTTCGTATTGAGAAACCCCTGGAAATGGATAAAATCCCATGCTGTTTTCAAGTTAAAAAATTTTCAATATCATCAAACCTGATATCTTTTATCTGCTTTCGCAATTTTGAAAAATATCAATCATATTTATATCTAAATTTTTGAAATCATCAGAATTCCGAGTGACAAGCGTTAAATTATTTGCTTGGGCTGTGGATGCAATAAGGTTATCCGGAATTTTAATCTTTCGTTTCTTTCTGTTTTTCAGACATTGAATAGCGATGGCTTTATTTGTGTCAAAAATATCTAAACATTCTAAAAATGCCTTAACCTCATCGCGTTCATCTTCATTTTCAAAATCAAAAGACAACACCTCAACATAGGTAATCTGTGATATAGCGCAACTGTTTATATTTTTCCGGATAAATTCAGTGGCAGTCTTATCTCCATTCAAATGGTAAATAATGATGTTTGAGTCAAGTAGATATTTCATTCTTTTTTATCCCACTCGCTTCTAATTTCTCTTTGCCAGATTATTGGATCAACTTTTCTGCCGGATAAAATACCAGATGTTTTTCTTATGAGCTGATCTCTTTGATCTGATTGTGGTTTTGTAGAGCCTATCGGAAAAATAAGTATTTCAACTTCCACGTTTAAATATTCTTTGGGGATTTCTATGGTGTGGGTTTGGGTTTGCGGTTTGATAATTTCTCTAATCATGCATCATCTCCTTCTTATGGCCAGACTCTGTTATCCGGGTCTGCCATAGACATCCCGAAAAGCTTAGTTTGGCCTTTGTTTCCATGACGGTATTTTAATCACATTACCACCATAATGCAAGATAAATGGGGGACACCATGTTCTTGAATTCAGGTATTAATGCGAAACCCTTTGGCAGTATTCTTCCAGGAGCCTGAACTGCTTTTCCAGGGAATGTTCATCAATACCCCAGGGAGACTTGAAAAAGGATGCCATGTGGCTCATGACGCCGGATTCGCCTCTTTCAAGTGCCAGAATTCCGAACCTTGCCAGATCCAGAACAAGGGGGGAAGCAAGGGCTGAGTCACATCCCTGCCAGGTGAACTGCAAGGTCATTTTCGTATTGAGAAATCCCTGGAAATGGATGAAATCCCAAGCTGTTTTCCGGTCTCCAAGAGAAGGCACATAATCAATGGATACCCTGGAATGGGGTTGGTATCCAAGAATGTGAGGCAGGAGACGATCCTTGCTTTTAATTTTGGTTGATCCGTTTTCAGCATTCTGAAGAATTTTTCCGTCCATATTGCCCAGGATATTATACCCTTCCCAGCTCAAGACCTCCAGGTTTCTCATGGCAAACATGGGTGCAAGGGCTGATTTTACAAGGGTTTCTCCGGTTTTGCCGTCACTGCCCATAACCGGAACCCGGTATTCCCGGGCAAGTTCCACAAGACCCTGAGAAAAACCGCCTTCAGACGGGGTGAAATTAATATAGCCGCAACCGGATGTAATGGCTGCATAGGCATAAATAAGGCTTGGCCGGATGCCCTCAATCCGGTTTTCCTTAATCAGCCGTTCGATGGAGGCATAGCTTGACAGATCTTCCGGGTCGGCAATCTGGGGTTCAGTGGAGGCAAGATTGATGACGACAATTTTCTCAAGTCCGTTTTCAAGCTTGAAATTTTCGATATCATCCCTGACTTTATCGATGGCTGTAGATATCCGATCTGTCTTAAAAACATGCGCATGCTGAGAAATATTTGATATTGCTTCTCCGGCATTGAGGATAATGCCGGGAAAGGTGCGGGACTGGATGGTTTCCAGATTTTTTGAAATTTCAATCAACTGATCAATATCATCAAACCCGATATCCTTTAACGCCTTTCGGGAGTCAGAACAGGATCGGATATCCCATCCGCCAAAGACAAAATCAGCCAGACCGGCAAAAGAAATTTCTTTGAACCTTTCTGTTTCCGAAATCATACCCAACGGTGGGCATAATTTTTTTGAAACTGCCATGGCGCCTGCCATGGCAGTTGTTGACAAGTGACCGCACAGACCGACAAACATCACACCATATTTTGAACCCATACCCACTCCGGATTAGTCTTGTTTTAAAAATCGAGTATGCTGCCCTACAAAGCGCAGCATTCACTCGTCTGAATTAAATGACCGGGGGAATCATTTTAAGATCATGTAAGGGGGATCACATGAGTTATAATGATATTATGCAATTTAAGTGCCATATTGTAAATATAATATTATTAAGATCAATAAATTTATAACATACTGTAATTAAAATAAATTTTAAGACAAATGCAACCGAAAGGAATAAGGAGGAGGGATTTAAAAATGCTAAAATTATGAAATAAAATTCATAATTTGAGCATTTTTTATCATAGAATGTTAAATTTTGACCATCTTGATAAAGACTGGCCATAAAAGAACCGGAACAATTAATGCTAAAATAATGCCCGTTCCATATGGGAGGCCCGAATAGGATCCCATCCAGGCAAACAGAAAAGAGGTGGGAATGGTTCCTGCTAGAAGTGCGGCTAAAAACCTTGAAAATTTCATTCTGGAAAGTCCAGCCAGGATGGAAATCACCTCCGGCAGAATGGGAGTAGCCCGGCTGAGGATAACAGCATATCCTCCCCACTGGTCAAAAAAAGTTTTAAATTTTTCAATTTCTGTTTCATCGGCAATCCATCTGCTGCCCCTTACACCAAGCGCTCTGGCAATGCCATAACCGATAAGGCCCGCCCCTGTAGAGCCTATGACACTAAAAAAGGTTCCCGGCAAGGTGCCGTAAACAGCGCCCAGGGCTGCCATGATCCCGGTAGCCGGGACAGGAGTAATGATGTCCGATAACAGGAGCAAGATGCCAATGATCCACGCTACTGACTTTATCCGGGTGAACCATTCAATGCATTTATCCTGGTTGAAAAGAGTTTCAAACTCCTGTCCGGCCATCTCATACAAAAGGATAAATAAAAGGGAGAGTGCCATGAACAGTAAAAAAAACCGGGAGGTGCTTTTCATTAAGGGTTTTTCTGTTGAATCAGATTCCGTACCATATCAATCAGCTCCGTGTTCTGTTCTTCTTTTTTAACCCTGACAAGTTCATTCAGGGTTTGGTGCAGATACTCTTTGGCCACGGGAGATTCAGATAAACCCAATGCTCTGATTTCCCGAACATAGGTTTCATCTTTTTTTTGGGGATTGATCATATCGATAATCAATTTTGCGCCTAAATCACCACCGGCCCTGGAAATCGTCATCAGAATAATTCCATATGATTCGTCATTGCGGTTTCTTTCATAGGTCTCAGCAAGAGAGGATAGATGGTTTTCCTTTATTTTGTTTTCCGGATTAATATAGGACAGAATCCTCATCCTGTCTAGTTGAGTCATATCGCTGGTAAGGTTTAAAAAGATGTCTATCAATACATCATTGCCACCCATGTCTCCGAACTGATACATCTCTTTCATTGCGGTATGGAGAGCCTCACCTTTTAATTCATCCTTGATTTCAACAAGACCTGCAAAGGCTTTTTCCCGGTCCTGATCTTCTCTTAACTGCCTGACAATCTTTTCAACTTTTTTTGCCTGGGAACCACTGGAAAGGGGATTATTTCCCGTCTTTTTTTCTACTGATGGGCTATCCGCAAGACTTTGGACTTCTGTAATTTCTGATTTGCTTTCCTGACCGACGATTCCAGGTGTCATGCCGGGGTCATTTCGGTTTTCATCGCTTCCATTTATCCCTTTATTTCGATCCGCAGGGACCACTGTCCGGCTGTTGTCAAAACCCGGGTTTTTCAAATCAGTATCGCTGTTGAGCAGATAAAGGCTGAGCATCAATATAAGGCAGCTCATAATAACAATTAGAATGAAGATTTTTTTTATTTCCATAAGTGTTTGACCATAAGTATCTGAATGAAAAGGCTGCCCTTTAAAATCAAGGGCAGCCTTTATATCAAGAGTTAATAATACTTACTTCCTATTGAGGAATATTCCTTACTATATGCTGAGTACCCAAACCATCGGTAAACTGAATATCCCAGGTGATCTTGGTCAGGTCAGGTCCGCCTGCTGCACGGGAATATGTATACTGGAACGTATCACTGCTGAGCTGAGTTTCGCCAGGATCGATGGAGCCAACCCATGATATATTGTTATCGTTTACTATCGTTCCCGGTGGGATCGAAGAGGGCGTCATTACAGCACCTACTAAAGTGGCAGCAGCATTGCCTGCATTTCGCAGATTCATTCTCCAGGTAACTGTCCATTTCTGAGTGACCCTGTTATATACATTGGAAACAAGCACATAGTTGACAGGGAAAAGGTCGGAAACAGCTACTGTTGTAGTAACCGTACTCTGAGCAGCAGTCTCGCCGAAACTATCGGTAACTTTAAGACGGATTGTTTTGGTACCGATAAAATCATCGCCGAAATTGATGGTGGCGGTGGGCTTATCACTATCTGGCTCAGGCGGAGTATCATCATTGCCATAAAGACCATCACCATCAATATCCCATTGATAGCGAACAATTTCATCATAACCGGAAGCTGTTCCCGGGTTGGGAATGGGGTTACTGCCGCCGGCAGAGTTTGCATCAAAAGAAGCAGATCCGTTAAGGGTGATATCCTCACCGACTGCCCCGAGGTATGGGCCACCCGGTTTGGCAGTCGGAGCTGTATTCCCATTAGCAACCGTTACAACCAAGGTGTCAAAACCGGTCTTGCCGGCATTGTCGGTAACCTTCAGGGCAACTGTATAATTCTGGGTTGCTTTACCGTTAGTAATGGTATAACCGCCTGATTTGACAGCATTCGGGCCAGTGCCATCAACATTAAATGTAACGCCGTCATAGTCAAAATCCCACTGATAGGTCACGATACTGCCGGTAGCTGGGCAGGTATGGGTTGAAGCAGATCCATTAAAGGATACATTCACGCCTACACCGACATTCTGGTCTGAACCTGCGTTGGCAAGGGGCTTGCAGGCTTCCAGCGGAGCCAGAACCAATAGGCCGAAGGCTGTAGAAGGTGTTCCGGTAGGAATTCTTACCGATCCGTCCCAATATCCCGTAGCACGCTGATTGTCTACTAGCCACTGGTCATATTCTGCCTGCCAATCATGTGTGCCAATGGTGGAAAGACCCGCATATTCCATACCCTTTTTAACAGCATACATGGCATAATGATCACCTTTGTTGCCATAGTCATAACCTGAAGCGCCCCAATTATTGTTTAAATAATTGACAGCCTTGGTCAAATCTCCTCCACCTGGGCCGGCATAGGCGATACCAGCAATCCCTGCACCGGTTTTGGCCACATTGACCCATTCACCATACCATGTATATCCATATCCGCCATTGGCATTTTGATCATAGGCACTCCAGATGTGCATTCTTGTTTTCACCCAGGCTGGCGCTGAAATATTCCAGGGTGGATTCTGTGCTTCCCCAAGTCCGAGAACCGGCCATTGAGTAACGGAGCCGTCACTGCTTCCATAATTGGCGCCATATCTCCATCCACCGGCAGCTCCAGAAGTTCCTTCCTGTTGGGCATAAGCAATAAAATCCACTATATCCTCAAGAACGGATTTATAGGTCCGTCCTGCAATGCTGGCGTTGGCACAACTCCGGACAACTGCATTGGGAGTCGCCGTTGCAGCAATAGTCATGGCGGAAATACCTACTTGATACATGTTATTTGTATAGCCAGCATGTTTTTTACCGTTGCCGTTGATATCGGAATCGGTAAAAGTGGTGTTATCCATGCTTGCTGTGCGCTGATCTTGAAAATAATAGAAATAATAATTCAAACCCTCTTCTACAATTTTTGCATAGATATCAGCATCAGGGTCATTGATTTCCAGATGGCCATGATTCATGAAAGCCATCAGCGCTAGTCCTGTCCCGCCAGTACCTTCAACATTAGACCAGGAATTTCCAGGGCATCCGTTGACGGTTGTTGTTGAGCGGTTAAGATAAAGATATTTCAACCCTTTCTGGATGGCCAGGTTTTTCCGGACAGCAAGCGTCTGGGGTACGACATCGATAAAGACCGTATCCGTATCAGTTTGTGTTCCATCAGTGACGGTCAGGGTTGCAACAAAACTGCCCTGGTTTGCATAGGTATGTGTAACCGCAATATTGCCCCTGTTTGTAACTGTACCTGAGGCGGGTGCACCTTCTCCTGCGCCAAAATTCCAGGTATAGGTCAACGGGAGTGCACCGTCATAGCTTACATTGCCCCACAATTCCAGGCTGTTGCCGGGCCAGGTATAGGGTCCTTTACTGTCCCATACATTAGCCTGTGAATTTGTACCGCTCGGCATCACATTGACCTTGAGCGTGGCAAACGCGTTGCCGCCGGCTACAAGGGAAAATGTGACAAGGAGAGCAGTTAATAAAATCAGTCTCAGACTTTTTTTCATCATGATTCCCCCTACATTTTAATTGTTAATTCTATTTCTCTTCTCTGAAACAGGTTATCAGGACACAGGCCGATTGAATTTTTCCCCCGAAAAAATCATCCACCCGTGTCCTTATTTCCATGCTTTCAGTTTATTTCTTTCTGCTGATGCCTGCAACACCCAGAAGTCCAAGTCCGAAAAGAACCATGGTGGCCGGTTCCGGAATCGGGTCAGGCCCTGTGCCCGGTACATAACGAGTCAAACCATCATCGGAACCAAGGGCTCCGCCTGCCTGATCCGATCCAAAATAGGCTAACCAGGTAAACAGCTGGTGTTCTGGAATGATATTTCCTGTATAATCAAAACTGACTTTAAACATGCCAAGAGTGCCTCCCTGTGCTATTCCGCCGCCAATTGGGAATTTAATCACGGAATCGTCTGCCTGAGCAACACCAGGGATCCCCGAAAAAGCGTCGCCTGGTTCAGCAGCATCAATCCACCAACCATTATGCAGCCCCCAGGTAATGCTTGAATAATTTTCATAGGAGATATCCGCATCAAAATTAATTTGAAAATAATCAAGCAACCCGGTATCTGTATCGGTTGAATTATTATGGACCGTAAAAATAAAGGTATAAGCTCCTGATCCACCTGTGAAGTCATAGGTAATATCTGCCATATAGGTCGCCCATGCTGATGAAAAGGTGATGAAAAAAGTCATCACTAAGAAAAATACTGTTTTTGAAAAAAATTTTGTCATTCTTTCCTCCTGTTTATTTGTTTTTGTTTCTAAACACATAATTGCCTGCTTTTCAATTCTTCTTTAAACTAAATTTTGATTCAACCTCTTGCTTTGGTATACTCTGCACAAAATATGCCATTGTTTTGTATAAAAAATGACAATCGTTGGTATTTGATAGCTTATTTATGAAAACAGTGTTATTGCAAGCTTTCCTTCATAAAAAAAATACATAGAAGTGTCGGGCAGAAGATTAAATATTGTTTAACATAAATGGTTTTTTGAAATTGTGTAATTTTTTTCCATAATTTAGATAAATAATTCCATAGAACTATTTATTTATTTTCACTCTTATCGTTTGATAAATTGTTGTTATATTCAGAAACCATAAGAAATTACCGGTATGGAGATTTTATAAAATAAAAAACCTTGAACAGCTAAATTTTAAACCATAAAGGATTTCTGGCATATTAATTGCTATCAATTTCTAATTGTTTGCCGGGATATCTGGTTCAATACAGCTTCTGAAAAGCTAAAGATTGGCAAAGGATCCCTAAAATTATTTAAAAACATAAGGAGAAAATTATGTTGGTCAGATCAAAATCGTTTATAAACTCTATTTTTGTATTTATTTTTCTGTCGATACTACTTTTTTCCAGTAATACTCCAGCCATGGCGGCCCAGAAGATCACACTCAAATCAAACCATGATATTATTTCACTGAAAAACGAGCTTCAGCGTACTTACAAGATGGGGTTTGATTATCTGAAAAAAAGCCAGAATCCGGACGGGTCCTGGTCAAACCCTGGATTTCCGGCACTGACCGGGCTGGTTGTCTATGCCTTCCTGACCTCTCCGGATCAGATAAATCAAAAAGAAAAACCGGAATTTATTAAAAAAGCCCTGGACTATATCATCAGCAATGCCAAAGACAATGGGTCTATTTTTAGGGAAGGTCTTCCCAACTACAATACAGCCATCTGTGTCATGGCGCTTCTGGCTGCTCAGGACACCCAATATCATCCTTATATTCTCAAGGCCCGGCGGTATATCGTGACCGAGCAACTGGACGAAGGAGAAAAAGGTGTGGCAGATCAGCCCTTGGATGGCGGGATCGGGTACGGCACCAAAGATCATTCAGACATGTCCAATACCTATATTGCTTTGGAAGCCATGAAAGCCAGTGAGTTTCTTGAATCTGACGACCAGCTTAAGGCTGTTACAGATTTAAAGAATCTGCAGAACAAGCCCCTGGACTGGAATGCAGCATTGAAATTCATCCAGAGGTGTCAGAACCTTCCTGGTTCCAACGACCAGGCCTGGTCCAGCGCTGATGAGAAAAATAAGGGCGGATTTATCTATTTCCCAGGGGACAGCAAGGCTGGGGAGGAAACCCTTCCAAACGGCAAAAAAGCGCTTCGATCCTATGGCTCCATGACCTATGCGGGTCTCTTGAGCTTTATTTTTGCCGATCTCAAAAAAGATGACCCCAGGGTCCAGGCTGCCTATGGATGGCTCAAGAAAAATTATACCCTGGAGGAAAATCCGGGTGTGGGCCAGGAAGGTCTTTACTATTATTATCATACCATGGCCAAAGGTCTCACCCTGTATGGTGAGGATTATCTGACGCTTGAAAACGGAAAAAAAATTGACTGGAGAAAAGAAATGGCGGTCAAATTTGTCAATAATCAGAGAGAGGACGGCTCATGGATCAATCTAACCGCCCGGTGGTGGGAAAATGATCCTGTGCTGGTCAGTGCCTACACATTGATCTCTCTGAACATGATCACCCCTAAATTGTAAAAGGCGACATATGAAATTTGCTTTCAGTACCAATGCATTCCGGAGATTTTCTTTTTCCGGGGCGGCAGAGTCTATATCCAAAGCCGGGTATACCGGCATTGAAATCATGTGCGATACTCCCCATGCCTTTCCCGGCCAGTTATCGGATCCGGATATCCTTGGGATAAAGGAGGCACTAAAACGGCATCATCTGGCCATATCCAACCTGAATGCCTTTATGATGTGCGCTGTCAAGGATTTCCATCACCCTTCCTGGATAGAAAAAGATGAGGACTTCCGCCGGATCAGAATCCAGTACACCCTGGACTGTATTGATCTTGCAGCAAAGCTGGGAGCAAAAACCATTTCCACGGAACCCGGCGGTCCTCTCGACGGTATGGACCGGGAGACCGCTGTATCCATTTTTTCCGATGGGTTGAAAGAGGTTCTGCCGCGCGCTGAAGAAAAGGGCATCATGCTCCTGATTGAACCGGAGCCGGATCTCCTCATCCAGACTTCCGATGAATACCTCTCTTTTATGAAAAACTTCAGCCATCCGAACCTCGGCCTTAATCTGGATCTCGGTCATTTTTACTGTGTGGGCGAGGACCCGGCTGAGGTGGTTTTAAAGCTAAAGGATCATACCCGGCATTACCATCTGGAAGATATCCCGAAGAGCCGGGAGCACCGGCACATCCTTCCAGGACAAGGGGGGATTGATATGAAACAAGTGTTGCAGGCCATTCAAAATACCGGGTATGAGGGTTTTGTCACGGTTGAGCTCTATCCCTATCTGGATGAACCGGGGAAAACTGCTGCAGAGGCGTTGACCTATTTGAAAAAGGCCCTTTGACATGGTTAAAAAACTCTTAACCTTTTTGGAACTCATCCGGCTGCCGGGAATGTTTACGGCCCATGCAGATATCCTGGCAGCCTTTTTGATCACCGGCGCAGGTTTTGATAGATTCAACAGTTTTGTTTATATTCTGATAGCCTCTTCCTGTCTTTTCTCTGCGGGCATGGCGTTAAATGACTATTTTGATATTGAGGTGGACAAAAAGGAAAGGCCGCAAAGACCCATTCCGTCCGGGCGAATATCAGGGCCCACTGCTAAAACGATCGGCTTTGGGCTGCTGGCTGTCGGGATCCTTTCTGCATGTTTTGCCGGGTTCCGGCCTTTTTGCATCAGCCTTGCACTGGCCTTCGCCATCCTGCTTTACGACGGTCTTTTAAAAGGCTACCCGGTTTTGGGGCCCCTGACCATGGCATCCTGCCGGTATTTTAATTTGCTTATGGGCTTGTCCATTCTTCCGTCTAAAGGCTGGGCCTATCTTCCGCTCATCACCACCCTTTATATTTTTGGTGTCACCGTCTTAAGCAAAAAAGAGGCAGACGGGGGAAAAGCTGTAAAAACAGTTGGAATCTGTGCCCTGTGCATGGGGTGCGCGGCCCTGGTATATTATTATCTTTTTCTTATCAAAGTTCTCCCTGTTTTTACCGGTGTGGTTTTGATGATCCTGTTTGTCGTTTTTTTAATCAGTCGTATTTTAAGTCTGTTAACAGACAACAGCCCCTCGGATTTTCAAAAGATCATGAAGCTTCTTTTATTGTCCATCATTGTTCTTGATACCATTCTTGCAGCCGGTTCAGCACCGGTTTACGCCGCCGGTGTCATCCTTTTGCTTTTTATCCCGGCAGTATTATCAGCCCGGCTGTTCCGGGTCACTTAAACCGTATAATCCCTTTGAAAGGAGATTGCATGCATCACTCTGTTTTTTGTTTTAATATTGTGGGCCTTTCGCCTGAGCTGCTAAACAAGCTTATCAGAATGCCGGGATTTTCAAAGCTCATGGAAATCGGTCAAAAAACTGATCTGGAACCGGTTTTTCCCTGCCTCACCCTTCCGGGGCAAGCTTCTTTTTCAACCGGAACCTATCCCTCCGGACACGGTATTATCGCCAATGGTTTTTTTGACCGGGACCGGTTTGAGGTCGGTTTCTGGGAACAGTACCGGTCTCTGGTCCAGGCTGAGCCCGTCTGGGAATGCATAAAGCGTGAAAACCCGGGTCTGAAGACGGCACTTTTATTCTGCCAGAACACCCTTTACGGCAACGCCGATTTCATCATCACACCCAAACCCATGCACACGGATGAGGGACTGGTTCAGTGGTGTTATTCCAAACCGGCCGGGTTATATGAAAGCATCAGCCGGGATATCGGACGGCCCTTCAACCTCATGGACTATTGGGGGCCCTTTGCCTCCCCGAATGCCTCCCAATGGATCATGGAAGCTGCGATCCGACTGGTTGAAACAGACCAGCCGGATTTTATGGTGACCTATATCCCTCATCTGGACTATTCCTGCCAGAAATTCGGACCTGATGATCCGAAAGTGGATGAGGATCTTGTTGTCATTGACAGGCTGATGGCTGAATTTACCCTCACCCTTGAAAAAAAAGGAATCCATGATCATTCAACCATCTGTATTTTTTCAGAATATTCCCTTTCCCCGGTAACCGGAGCCGTTCTTTTGAATATGGCTTTGCGCAAGGCCGGTTTTCTGGAGGTCCGGGAGATTCAGAACCGGGAATATCTTGATTTTGAACTGAGCCGGGCCTTTGCCATGGTGGATCACCAGGTGGCGCATATCTATGTCCGGGATAAAAATGACATCGAGCCTGTAAAAACCCTTATCCAGAAACTGGATGGAGTTGACCTGGTACTGGCAGAAGAAGGGAAAAAGGAATTCAAAATCGATCATGAGAGATCAGGGGAACTTATAGCAATTTCAGAGCCTGACAAATGGTTTGCCTATTACTGGTGGGATATTCCGGAAAAAGCCCCGGATTTTGCATCTCATATCGATATTCACAGAAAACCCGGATATGACCCCCTTGAGCTGTTCATGGATTTGCAAACTTTCAAAGTACCGCAGACCACGGAGCTCATCAAGGGTTCTCACGGCGCTCCGCCTAAAAATGGGGAGGGTATGGCTGTATTGATGCTGAGCGGCAAAAAAATTGCCGGTATTTCTTTGGCAAAGACCATGAAAATGGTGGATATTTCGCCGCTTCTGAGATCGATTGCCGGAATTTAAGATGTTCAGGCTTGGCTATAATACCAATGGATTTGCAAACCATTCCCTTTTGTCGGCTGTTGATATCATCGGCTCTCTCGGGTATGGCAGCATTGCCCTTACCATAGATCACCATGCCCTGAACCCCTTTGATGAACACCTGGAAAAGAAAATTTTTGAGATCAAAAAAAAACTCGATCACTATCAATTGTCTTCCATTATTGAAACCGGAGCAAGATTTCTGCTGGACCCAAGGGAAAAGCATGAACCCACCCTGATTTCACCGGACCCTGAAAAAAGGGAGGCGCGCATCGGTTTTATCGAAAAATGTCTTGAGATTGCGGCAAAGCTTGGTTCAGACGCCGTGTCCATCTGGTCCGGCAAAAAACAAACCTCTGTTGACGATATGGCAGCCTTTGAATGGCTTGTATCAGGATGTGTCAGGGTGTCTGAAAACGCGGCTGAACAGGGTATCTATATCGGCTTTGAGCCCGAACCCGGCATGTTTGTGGAAAATATGAATCAATACCGGCTTTTAAAAGAAAGGGTGAATCATGATTTTTTCCGGCTCACTCTTGATCTTGGTCATGCGCTTATCACTGAAAAAAGTGTCCCGGAGACCATCCGGGCATTTGGGCCCGACATCGTCAATATCCATCTTGAGGATATGAAAAAACACATCCATGACCATTTGTTTTTCGGTGAAGGCGACATGGATTTTGAAACCATTTTTCAGGCGCTTGATGAAATAGATTACAAGGGTCAGGTCAACATCGAACTCAGCCGTCACAGCCATAATGCCCCAGAGATATCGGAAAAAGCCATTCAGTTCATCCGATTCTTTACTTGCCCAAAAAAAAATGCTAACAAAGCATAAACTTCAGGATAACGACACTATGAAAAAAGATAAGACTAAAAATCATTTTGGCATGTCAGGAGAGGAAGGCTTTTCATTCCTTGAACTGATGGTGGTGGTGGTCATCCTCGGCATCCTTGCAACCTATATTGCACCGAGGTTCATGGGCAGAACCGATGATGCAAAAGCGGTCAAAGCAAAGGTGGATATCCTTGCCATTGAAACAGCATTAAAGATGTACAAGCTTGACAATGGATTGTATCCTTCAACAGAGCAAGGTCTTGCCGCACTAGTGGAAAAACCTTCCACCGAACCGGTTCCGGCGAACTGGAAAGAAAAAGGATACCTTGAAAAGGCAAAGGTTCCAAAGGACCCCTGGGGAAAAGATTATTTATACCTTTGCCCCGGGATTCATGATGATTATGATCTTATTTCCTATGGCGCAGACGGGGCCCCCGGCGGAGAGGGGAAAAATAAAGATGTCAACAGCTGGGATCTTGACTAGATCAGACAATATTTCCGGTTTTACCCTGATGGAACTGACGGTTGTCATCATTATCATCTCTATCCTGTTGTTATTTTCATTCCCTATTCTTAGAAATATACCGCTTTTTTCCAATCCCGAAGGCCAAACAGGAGATATGGTTCGTCTGATCAATGATCTCAAAAAACGTGCAGTTGAAAAAAATCTTGATTTTATATTGCATCTCGATACCGGCGCTGGTTTGGTCTGGGTCACGGATGAAAGCATGACCGGTGAAACAAAGAGAGCTGCAAAGCAGAACGGCACAAGGCTTTCCAGAGATATAACCGTTCTGGATGTTGAATATCCGGGGCCTTCAGAAACTTCTTCACAGGAATATGAAATTTCATTTAAAAAGGCTGATTATTCTGACTTTGCTCTTATCCATATCATTGAAAATAAAAAAAATATGACATTGAAAATAGAACCTTTTCTTTCCGAGGTTCAACTCCTTGACAAGCATATCCATTTTGAGAATTGCATATAGCAATATTAAAAGACCTCCCAGCAGCGGAGGATTTACCCTCCTTGAAGTCATGATCAGTGTTTCCATTATTGCCATAATTTTTATATCCCTTTTCCGAATGCAGTCCCAAAGCATCTCCCTTGCTGAAACCGGACGGTTCAATACCCTTGCTCCGATACTGGCCGAACAGGTATTGATCAAAATTGAGAAAGATATCCGGACATGGTCCGAGGTTGAGGGAAATTTCGGGGAGAATTATCCGGGATTTAAATGGACATGTGACATTGTGGATTTTCCATATAGAGAGCTTGGCTTTGCCGGTAAGGAGAGCAAACATCAGCTAAAAAAAATCACCATCGGCATCATGGGTTCATCCAGGCAGACATCATTCAAAACCGAAACCTGGAGGGTTGTCTTTGACTGATTCCGGCAAACAAGGCGACAAGGGGTTTACCCTGATTGAAATCCTCATGGCGGTCCTGATTTTTTCACTTATTATGACCGTGCTTTTTTCATCTTTCAAAGCCTTTATGATTTCAAGCGAAGCCGTCAAAGAAAGTATAATCCGGACCGAAGCCATCCGAACCGTTTTAAAAAGAATCCGGCTGGATCTTGAAGCCATTTATATTCAGCAGATCCCCAGGTATAAAAAACCCGAATTCAATTCCGAACCTGACCCATACCGGTTCGTTGGAAAGGAAGATGGTTTTTTCTTTGCTTCTTATGCTCACGCAACTCTGCGGAAAGGTGAAAAAAAATCGGTTTCCAGGGTCACCTATTATATAAAAGAAAATGCCGATCACACCTTTGACCTCTATCGCTCGGACATCCTCCCGCCTTTTCCTGAAGATAAGGTGTCTTGTGCTGACCCATTGCTTTGTCGCAATATTACAGGATTTGAAGTCGGCTTTATGGATGAAAAAGGCGTGCGACAAAAAAATTGGAATTCAGAAGCTGCCGAGTTTAAGTATTCTTTCCCGGCGCGTCTTGATCTGAAAATCTCTTTTGGTGTTGGAGACAAAAAACAGGTTGTCGAGGCGTTTATCAAGCTTCCCATTGAAAGGAGGCTTTCTGAGCAGATTGATAAAAAATGAGAAAGGAATGGCTATTGTTGTGACGTTGGCAGTTGTGGCAGTTCTGCTGGCTGCCGGGCTCTGGCTTGCAAAATTCGCAGGAAACGCAGCCATGTCCACCTTGGTTGAAAAAGACCGGTTTCAGGCAGAGCAACTCGCCATATCCGGAATTGAAATGGCTAAACTTATTCTGGTTGAAGATGCAGCGGATAATACCACAGACTCGGTTCAGGACGTATGGGCAGACCCGGAACAACTGTCAAAGATCGTTACTGCCATGGGAATTGAAAAAGGGGCACTGACACTCAAAATTACGGATGAATTGTCAAAAATTCAGTTGAATGCCCTGATCAAACAGTTTCCCGGTAGCGAGGCAAATCCTGATCAGGTTAAACTTTGGGAACACTTCTTCAGCAATGAAAAAAAAAATGAAAAAAGGGAAGACATAAAACCGGAGGAAAGGGTCAATACTGTAAAAGACTGGCTTGATTCGGAGGATGACGATGCCGTCACAGGGCTTTCAGGAGCTGAAACAGATTATTATAAACGGCTGAACCCTCCTTATACCTGTGCCAACGGGCCGTTCAACCATGTTGAAGAGCTTTTAAACGTCAAGGGCTTTTCAGAATACCGGCTGCAAAAAAGAATCAGCCCTTTGCCTGAAGCAGGCATGGAAGAAAAAGGTCTGGAGGACATCTTTACTGTATATGGCCTTGAAAATAATTCAGGTCCCGGTGGCGGGTACGGTTACCCGGGGTTGATTAATATCAACACCGCGGGTATCGAAATCCTTTCCGCTCTTCTTCCGGAAGGAATGGAAATTCTTGCAAAGGATCTCATTGATTTCAGAAAAGAAAAAAAGCAAACCAAAACCGGATATGCCAATGAACTGGATCAAGGCTGGTATAAGAAGATTATTGATTTGCCGGCAAAGGAGCAGGAAAAAATCGATCGTATGATCAGGTATTCCAGTCATACATTTAAGATTGAAAGCCGGGCTCAAAAAAATTCTTTATCCATAACCCTTAATGTTTTTCTGGTGAGAGAAAAGGATGAAATATCTGGAAAATGGGGTTGCCGAATCCTTCAAATAGAAAGGAAATGAGTTTTTTTCGGTATGAATTTTGCTTGATTTGAAGTTTTTATATAAAACAGGATATGGTTTTTGTAGACATCCTTGACAAGATAGGGGATAAAAAGGATATAAACTGTCAAAAAAGAAGTTTGACGGATAATACAAGGGTATTTTTGATGGCAGGTTCATATCTTCTCATAGACCATGATCACTCAGGCATAAAGGCTTTGGTGATTGATGAGACCGATTCTGAAAAGGTGGTCAAAAGCCGTTGTAATATCCTGTTCAAAGATCTGCCGGAGCATTCTGAAACAGCCGGTTTCACGGAAGCCGGTCTCTTTAAAGCCGCAATGGACAGCATGGCTGAAAAGATGGATTTTCAGTCCTGTTCCAGTGCCGTCGTTCTTGTTTCACCGGCATTTGTTCATTTCAGGATCGTCAGCCTTCCTTTCCGTTCTGAAAAAAAAATACAGCAGATACTGCCTTTTGAGCTTGAGCCTCTGCTGCCCATAAGCAATGAAATTTATATTTCCGATTTCCATCTTCTGGACCGGCAGGGTGACCAAAACATTATCTTTACAGCATCTATTTCCGAAGCACGGATTGAAACCTATTTTCAAACACTCGGCAGTTTTGGAATCAGGCCCAAGATGATCTCAACAGCCGGGTGTGCTTTAGCTGCTGCATTTTTAAGAGAACATCCCCATGTTACCGATACTGCATTTCTTTATATCATAGAAGAAAAGATCACCCTGGTTCTCATAAACAATCGGAAACCCTGGGCCGTCAGAACGCTTCCGGGTTCTTTTAGGTCCGCAGAAGCGCTTTCTGCCGGTCTCCGCCAAACCATTACCGGTTTCAGGCAGAGGACCGGAGAGGATCGCTCATTTGACTTGGTCATTGGTTTGGATCATGACATGACGGGTATAGGCGGTTTTTTAGACACCCTTCAAAACCTTCAGGTCTCATTCAACCCGACCGCTCAAAAGGATCAGAGAATTCAGACAATTGATGCCAATAAATTATTGATGGCTGTTTCACCGGATAATGCCGGAAATGATCCGGTCAATTTCTGTAAGGGGAAATACAGTTCTACTTCTTTTCTGAAAATTCATTTTTATTCCATCGCTGCAAGCATTGTCCTTTTTTTTTGTATGATCGGGTTCAGTCTTTTTAATGCAGGGCTTGATAATTCAAAACTGTATAAGCAAATCAGCTTGATCGATGAAAAGGCCATGTCTATTTTTATGAAAACCTTCCCTGAACAAAAACGAATTCAGGATCCCTATCTTCAAATGAAGGCAAATGTTAAGGACATACTCAAAAAAACCGATGCAGGCAGTGATGACAATCAGACCGCCGGCAAAGAGGTCAAGGCCGTTGCAGTCCTGACCGAAATATCGGTGAAAATAGCGCCGGCCATTGATGTGGAGATCTCTTCTTTTTTATTGAGTGCAGGGCGGCTGGTTTTGTCCGGTTCTACCGACAATTTCAATAATGTGGATAAGATCAAAACCGGCTTGGAACCATCTGAATTATTGAAGAAGGTTGAAATCAGCAGCGCGGCAACTGATAGAAAAGGGGACAGGGTCAATTTTAAATTTAATATCGACCTGTAGGAGTGAGATGCGAGACTTTTCAAATCGGGAAAAATATGTTTTGATTTCAGGGGGTTTGTTTTTGGTCCTGTTTTTTGGTGTTCGTTTTGGAATCCTGCCGATTTTTGAAAAAAGGGATGATTATGAACGGATACTAAAAGAAAAACAGATGGCTCTGGAAGAGATGATAACCCTTCAACAGCAATTCAAATCTGTTTCTTCCGACTTTGATAATCGAAAAAAGGCCATTTTAAACAGAAAAGAAGGGTTTTCTCTTTTTTCCTTTTTAGATGTCGAGGCCCAAAAAGGCGGTTTAAAAGACAAAGTGGCATATATGACGCCTTCTTCAAAAAAAATAGAAAAAAGCATTTATTCCGCGGACACGGTTAAATTCAAGCTTACGGAAGTATATCTTAAAGAACTGATGGATTTAATATATCAAATTGAAACATCAGAAAATGCGGTCACCATTACTGCTCTTCTGATAACAAAGACCGGAAAAAACAATGATATGCTTGATGCCGTTATTGAAACAGAAACATTAATGCTCAAGGAAAAAGGATAATATGGTCGATAAAAAGATTCTTTTTTATTATTTTCTCTTTTTCCTTGCCGCGTTTGCCGTGTGTCTTTTTGTTCGGTTTCCAGGAGAAAAAACCGCCGCATATTTTACGCGGACCTTGATGCAGCCGGACTCAACCTTGCGGATGTCCATCGGCAATGTCAAACCCGCCCTTCCTTTTCGGTTTCAGTTTGAACATACTCAATTTCATCTTGGATCGGATATGGTTATTAAGCCCGAACCCTTTTTCGTTTCTCTTGGACTCCAGAGCCTGTTTAAAGCGGATAAAATCATTGATATCCGATCTCAATTCAATCAGGGTAAGATAAAGGCAGATCTCCATCTGAAAAGCATCACTCCCTTTGTGGTTTCCAGTGCAAAGATTTTTGCAACGGATATAAAAATGAATGCTTTCAACTATGTCACAAATCTTGGAGACCTCACCCTCAATGGAGAGATGTCCGGAGATATAAAATTCCACCCCGCGGAAGAAAAAAAAATAAAAGGGGAAGGGACAGTATCGTCCAGAAAATTTTCCGCAGAGATGAAAAATTCTTTTTTTAATACCCTGAATATACCAGTGGTTGATTTTTCAGATATACAGTTTGATTTCACCTATCAGGGAAATGTTGTAACCATAAATCAGGGTGTGGCAAAAGGGCCCATCATCCATATCGTACTCAAAGGAACATTTGAAGTTCTGTCTCCTTTTGCGGAAAGCAGGCTTGATTTATCGGGTTCGATTATGCCGGATTCTCCTTATCTTGCAAAATTTGCCCATACCACGGTCGTGAAAGAAGCAGCCAAAGACATCGCCAGAGACGGAATAAGGTTTAACATAACAGGGACATTCAAAAATCCGGAAATTGGAATATGAAAACCATATTTGCTTTGATCAATCTCTTTTTCCTGGCAGTTTGCGCTTTTTTCTGTGCAGAGATGGTCTACAAAATCATGCTCAATGATACTGCTTTGGTGACTGAAATCAAGGAGCCCACTGCAAAACCCATAAAATCAGCAGAAAAACAGACAAGAAAAATTAACCTGCAGAGTCATGATATCATTGCTCAGAGAAACCTTTTTAAAGTTGAAATTGAAAAAAAACAAGCTTCCGATAAGGCGTCCGGAGGGAAAGAGCCGGTAAAGCTGGAGCCGACCACTCTTTCTTTGATACTCTGGGGAACTGTAATCGGTGGCTCAGATCTATATGCAGTCATTGAGGATAAAAAGTCAGGGATTCAGGCTTTGTATCAGGAAGGAGATTCGGTTCAGGATGCAATTATCAAAAAAATTTTGAAAAAAGAAGTGATTCTTAGCTTTCAAGGAAAAGATCAGATACTTGAGATGGAAACAAATTCTGAAAACACCGATCTGGCTAAAACACCTGTAAATAAATCAGTTCCCAAATTATCCATAAGCCAGAACCAAAATGATTTACCGCTTCCACAAAAGCCTGTGCTTCTTCAACCGCCTCTACCACAGAACAGCAATACTGGTGAAAACACAACAAAGATCAAATTCAGGCCTTTTTTTACAAAGGGGTCACCAGACGGAGTAATGGTCTATGCCATCAAACCGGAGTCTGTTTTCAACAAGGCAGGGATCAGGAATGGGGATATTGTAAAATCAATCAACGGAACCCCGGTTTCATCGGTTGAAGATGCCTCTTCCTTGATATCGGATATGGAGAATTCCGGCAATGGAAAACTGACCCTGATCAGAAGCGGAGAGACAAAAGAAATATCCTATAAAGCCGGTGGAGCAGGACAGCCTCCAAACGGTAAACAAGCACTTGCAGCGCCTGAAGAGCTAAAAGGAGAAAAATTACCGGATCCGGCACAAGGTAAAGGAGAGATCAGGACTCAGTCTCCTGAGGAACAGGAACCGGAAAAAACAGAAAGTTCCGATGACAGGAATAAAGGAGAGGAATGATAATGTGTTCCATCAGAAAATGGGTTAAGGCAGGTGTTTTTTTATACACTGTCTGTGCTGTTTTTTTATTTGCTTCAGGCGCTGGTGCAACCGAGCCGGCGGCGCCGGCTACGAAACCGCTGGTTGAGGACTCCACTTTTGTATCCATTGATTTCAATAATGTTGATATTAATGTGTTCATCAAATTCATGAGCAAATTAACAAATAAAAATTTTGTGGTGGACAACAGGGTCAAGGGGAATGTGACCATTATGTCTCCAACAAAAATATCCGTAAAAGACGCCTACCGGGTTTTTGAATCTGTGCTTGAGATAAACGGTTTTTCCGCGGTCGAGGTTGGTTCGGTCATCAAAATCGTTCCGGCTCCTAATGCAAAAGGAGACAATCTTGATACACGGCTGGTAACGGACTCGGATAAAAAAGAAACAATGGATGATCGGGTTGTAACCCGGCTCATTCCACTGGAATATGCCAAGGCAGAAGAATTGAAAAATCTGTTTGCACCCATGGTCCCGAAAGGAAGCATTGTCCTGTCTTATCGAGATACCAATATGCTTATTGTGACGGCAACCCTTGCAAGCATCGACCGGCTTTTAAAAATCGTGGAAAAAATAGATGTTGAAAGTGTTGGAAAACAGATATCTGTGCTTCCTTTAAAGCATGCCGATGCAAAAAAACTGGCTCAAAGCCTTACTACGATTTTTACGGCCAAGGCAAAAGAGGTGAAAGCAAAACAAGGGGTGGAACTGGATGTGAGTTTTGTGGCAGATGAAAGAACCAATTCTATTGTTCTCCTTGCCGGCCAGACCGAGACCGACAAAGTTAAAGAATTGATCGGGATACTGGATCAGGAAGTTCCAAAAGGGGATGAGCGGATACGGGTATATTATCTTGAGCATGCATCTGCAGAGGCACTGGTAAAGGTATTGCTGGAAATTCCAACGGAAAAGCAGGATCAGGGCGGGGTAGTTCAGGGAGGTCAGGGAGGTCAGAAAAAAGCACCCATTTTGTCTGAAAAAGTGAAAATCATGGCCGATAAAGCCACCAACAGCCTCATTATTATGGCCGATAAAGAGGATTACCCAGTACTGGAAGATGTTATCGGCAAACTCGATATCCCTCGTGCCATGGTGTATATCGAATGTCTGATCATGGAAGTCAACACGACCCGCGGTTTGAATATCGGAACTGAGTGGAAAACATCCCAAGGCTATGGGAATGATAACCGTGTCGTTTTCGGCGGTTTTGGCGGCACAAATACCACAACCGGATATCCCAACCTTACAGGAGCCTCAACAGCCGGTACCAATGGATTTTCGACTATGCCCACAGGGTTTTCCGTCGGTGTTCTGGGAAAGAAATTCAATATCGGAGGGGTGAGTTTTCCTGATATTCAAGCTATTGTTCAAGCGTTTCAAAATGACAAGGATGTCCATATTCTTTCAACACCACAGATATTGACCACGGAAAACGAAGAAGCTTCCATCACAGTAGGCAAGAATGTTCCCTTCCAAACCCGGTCCACGGCAGAAGCCGGGACTGCCACCTATAATTCTTTTGAGTACAAGGATGTGGGGATCACCCTTAAAATTACACCACAGATCAGCAAGGACAAGCTTGTCCGGCTGAATGTCGCCCAGGAACTGACCAAGCTGGACTCTTCAGCCAGCCAGTCCAGCCCGGACAGACCCACGACCTTTAAACGGGAGATAAAAACTACCATTATTGTGGAAGATGCCAACAGTGTTGTTATCGGCGGCCTCATTGATGAAAGCCTGACAAAAACAGAATATAAAACCCCTTGCCTCGGTGATGTCCCGGTATTGGGCTGGGCCTTTAAAAGCGTATCAAAAGGGGAGGACAAAACCAATCTCTATGTTTTTCTGACTCCAAGGGTTGTAAAGAACCCTTTGGAATTAGACAAAATTTACAATGAAAAAGCTAAAGATATCGAATCCATAAAAACAGGAGAGGTTCTCTTATATAATAAGCTGAAAAAAAAGCAAGGCGAAGAAATCAACGATGAACCTAAAAAAGAAGATTAAATAGAGCAAAAAATGATTGATGCGGTGCTGAATCTCCTGGAAAAAAAGACGGCTTTTTCAAAGGAAAATCTGGAAAAGCTTCGGGTAGCGTGTTTGAAAGATAGGTTAAGGATGATGGATGCTCTTCTTGAAACCAAACTGGTACAGGAGAATGATCTCCTTGAAGCCTTAAGTCTTATTTATGATATTCCTTTTGTTCCGACCCTGCCGTTTGAAACTGCAAGAGACGGCTGGACAGCCAGAATTTCAAGACAGTTTTTAAAAAAATGCAATATGGTTCCTCTTGCAAGGAAAGATGAAGAGACCTGCATTGCCCTTAATGACCCATCGGATTTGAGTTTTGCAGATGATATTGCAGGGCTTTTGAATCTTGATGCCTATTCTCTTGTTCTTGCACCAAAAAACCAGATTCAGTCTGCTGTCAATATCCTCTATGACCAATCAGGGGAGAGCGCCCAGCAGCTTGTTGATGATATGGAAGACAATGGGTTCACCATTATTGATGATTTTGAACGGACCGCAGATCTTTTGGATGATACCAGTGATGCACCGGTCATCCGGCTGGTAAACCATATGATTTCCCAGGCAGTCAAGGCAGGGGCCAGTGACATTCACATTGAACCCTTTCAGGATGTCCTGAAAGTCAGATACCGGATAGACGGAATTCTTTACGAAATGCTGACACCTCCAAAAGGTGTCCAGGCATCCTTGATATCCAGGATCAAAGTTATGGCCAAGATGAATATCGCAGAAAAAAGAGTACCTCAGGATGGCCGGGCCCAGGTCAGAATAGGCGATCAGGAGATCGATATCCGTATTTCAACGGTCCCCACTTCCCATGGAGAGCGTCTGGTCATGAGGCTTTTGAATAAATCCGGATATTTCCTTGAATTTTCACAGTTTGGTCTTTCCGATGATAATTATAAGATCATCCATAAAATTATCAGGCAGAACAACGGCATTGTTCTCGTGACGGGCCCAACCGGAAGCGGAAAAACCACAACCCTTTATGCGGCTTTGTCAGAAATCAATTCACCGGATAAAAACATTATTACTATTGAGGACCCGGTTGAATATAATTTGAAAGGTATCGGTCAAATCCAGGTTAATGCAAAAACCGGGGTTACCTTTGCCAAGGGGCTCAGATCCATTGTCCGGCAGGACCCGGATATTGTTCTGATTGGGGAAATCAGGGATCTGGAAACGGCCGAAATTGCAATTCAGTCAGCTCTGACAGGCCATCTTGTATTTTCTACTCTTCATACCAATGACTCGGCTGGCGCTGTCACCCGTCTGGTGGATCTAGGAGTGGAACCCTACCTGATTTCTTCTTCGGTGAATTCAGTGGTAGCCCAGCGCCTTGTCCGGGTTCTCTGCAATGACTGCAAGGAAGAGTACAGGCTTGATGAATCTCATATCAAGGCCCTGAACGGTGCGGGTGAAAAATTTATCGGAGAATATGTTTATAAACCCAAAGGATGCCCAAAATGTTTTAATACAGGGTATTCCGGCAGGCAGGCCATTTTTGAAATCATGATCATGGATGATTCGCTCAAAAGCCTTATTCTGCAAACCTCGGATTCAAATCAGATAAAAGCTGCGGCGCTCAGGACAGGGATGATCACTCTTCGCCGGGACGGTATGACAAAGGTGTTGAAGGGCATTACATCCATAGATGAGGTGCTTCGTGTCACTCAGGAATAGTTTTTTTATTATCCTATTCATTGTTTCTTGCTGGTTTCACGGGCTTTCCCAGGCTCATGCCAAAAACCCGCTTATCCAGTTTTACCAAACCTATATATCACCCGTGGACGGTAACCGATGCCCCATGCACCCCTCCTGTTCAGCTTACGCTGCCGAAGCGTTTGAAACGCACGGGCCTGTGACGGGATGGATCATGACCTGTGACAGACTTGTTCGATGCGGAAGAGACGAAACAAAAATCTCTTCCACCGTTGCTGTGGGCAGCCAAGAATATACCTATGACCCTGTCAGCGCCAATACTTTCTGGTGGTTTGAGAAAAAAAAATGAACCGTTGGGTTTTATTCTTTTTTACGGGTATTTATCTTTTTTTGATAACAAAGGATTGCCTTAGTGAAGAAAAAAAAATAAGCATTACTTCAGATATGCAGCTTGAATATGCAGATACCCTTTTCAAAGATAAAGACTATGATGCAGCCATAATCGAATACAAACGATTTGCTCATTTTTTTCAGGAGAGCGAGCTTCTGGGGCGGGTGAAATTCAAGATTGCCGTGTGCCTGTTTGAACAAAAAAAATACATGGATGCAGCAAAAGCCTTTAATGACATAATCATGGAAAATTTTGAAAATCAGGATACCTGTGAAGCTTATTTTTACCAGGCAAAAGCCTTCATGAATGCTGGCAACATGGGGTATGCAGAAATCGTTCTGCAAAATTTTCTCAAACTGACCGATGAATTAAAAACAAAAGACAGGATTTATTCCGAACTGGCAAAACTTTATCTTCTCCAGGCAAGGGAATTTAAGCCGGGTTCCCTGGGTCTTGCCAAAGAATACCTATCGAAAATATCACCTTCGGGCGCCAATGCCTACGACATTGAAAAAACCATGGATCTGATTTTTGCGGCTGAAAAGGCTCCCCGGAAAAATCCAATTGCGGCCGGGATTTATTCAATTATTCCGGGTGGCGGCTTTCTTTATTGTGAAAGATATCAGGATGCACTGGTCACGTTCCTGCTGAATGCAGGGCTTATGCTGGCTGCCTATGAGGCCTATGATAAGGACAATAAAGCCCTTGCCGGAGTCATCGGGTTTGTGGAAACCGGTTTTTATATGGGCAACATCTATGGATCTGTATCTTCTGTTCATAAATACAACCAGGCAGGAATATTAAAGGTCTTGAACAGAGATATTACCTTTGCCCCAAAAATAGATCCGGAAGGCAAAGGCCTTGCCATGTCCTTTAATTTTGATTTTTAGCTATTGTATCAGCTGGTTGATTTCAAATATAGGCAGGCATATAGCCATAATGATGCAGCCGACCACCACCCCCATGACCAGAATAATCAGAGGTTCGATCAGTGATGTCGCTGCTGTGATGGCGGTTTGAACATCTCTTTCAAACAGATCAGCTGTTTTCTCCAGCATTTTTTCCATCTCCCCGCTGGTTTCGCCGATTTTGATCATCTGGGAAGCAAGATAGGGAAAGATTTTCCCCTGAACCAGAACCTCCCCCAGTTCCCCTCCCTGTTCAACGGAATCGCAGGCTTTTGATATTACTTCGTAAATCACCTTGTTTCCGGCAATACTTTTAGTGATTTTCAAAGCCGTCAACATGGGGACGCCATTCTCCAGCAAAGAACCCAGAGTTCTTGTAAACCTTGCGGTTATGATTTTTTTTAAAAGTCCGCCGGAAACAGGCATTGAAATTAAAAGCGCATCAATGAAAAACCCTCCTTTTTCGGTTTTTTTTACAAGAAGAATTAAAATCATGAACAGAACCGGAGCCAGAACCACCGCCCACCACCAGGATTTGAAAAAAGTGCTGACAGAGATGAGAATGCGGGTGGGTAAGGGCAGTGTATGCTTCATATCAGAAAAAATAGCCACAATACCCGGTACAACATAGGTTAAAAGAACGAGCAACACCCCAAATCCGATGACAGCCATCAGGACTGGATAAGCAAGCGAAGCCTGGATTTTCTTTTTTGAATCTTCCCGGTTCTCGGTAAAGTCTGCCAGACGTTCAAGAACAATTTCAAGGGTTCCGGAAGACTCCCCTGCATTCACCATATTGATAAAAATAGGCGAAAAGACGTTGGGATAGAGAGCAAGCGCTGCTGCAAAGCTGTTTCCTTCTTCAATGGCGTCTTTTACCTTTGAAAGAACCCGTTTCATGGTGTTGGATTTTGTCTGGGGCACAAGGGTGGAGACAGCTTTTACCAGAGGGAAACCGGCAGACAGAAGGGTTGATAATTGCCGCGTGATCATGGCAAGTTCGGATGAGCTGACTTTTGAAAACAGGCTCAATCCTGAAAGAAAAGAGATGGACGCTGTATTGCCGGCCACAGGCTGAGATTCTATTTTATTCAGAGAGGATGGAAAGATCTGCTGTTGCCTTAATTTTAGTTTGGCAGCAGACATACTTTCAGCATCAATAATGCCTGATATGTTTTTCCCTTTGCTGTTCAGTGCTCTGTATTCAAATACAGCCATGGAAGGCTCTCCTGAAAGTATAGATTTCAACTTTAAAAATTACAGGGTCAACATATCATATCCAAAAAAAAAGCCAAAGATTAAAAAATAAACTGAAATTTGTCGTTCAGAACTCAATCCACCCCGAACTCCGAAGGTTTTAAACGGGTAAGATAATCAATGAGCAGCCGGATTTTTTGAAAATCAAGTTTTTCCTTTTTAATAAAGATATTGAAATTGTCTGCCGCAGGCCTGATTTTGGGGAAGGGGTCCTGGAGGATGTTTTCATTCAGTTCTCTTAAGACCGTGTATTTGGGTACAAAACCAATTCCAAGACCAGATATGGCCGCATTGATCAGTCCCCGGATATGATTGATCTGCATTACATTTTTCAGACAGTCTTTTTTTTGATCCGGAATAGCAGTCAGAAAATTCTTCCACCAATCCAGGTCTTTATCCATTGAAAGAATTTTGATCCGTTCAAGATCGTCCAGGCACACTATGTTTTCTTTTTGAATAAATTGGGGCGAGGCAATAGCCACATATTGTTCCCGAAAAAGATAAACAGCCTGGATATTTTTATGGGTATGGGGTTTGCAGTCAATGATCAGGTCGACCTCGTCCTGGATAAGATGATCAATCAAATGATGGGAAAATAAAAAATCCAAATGGATGCCGGGGTTGATGTCGATGAAGTCTTTGATGTGATTGATTAAAATATTGTTCCCGAATTCAACCGTGCAGCCGATAAAAATACTGAAATCCGCTTTTTTATTGAGCAGAGCAATATCCTGGGAGGCTTTTTCAATTTCATAAAAAATTTTTTCACAGGACCGGTACAGGGCTTTTCCGGCTTCAGTCAGGGTGAGCTGCCTGCTCTTTCTTTCGATCAATTTTGTCCCGATGGACGTCTCCAGTTTTTTTACAGCATGACTGACGGCGCTCTGGGTAATAAATAAAAGATCTGCAGCTCTAGTAAAATGATTGGTTTTGGCAAGAGTGAAAAAAATTTTAAGCTGATAAAGATCCATGGCTGACTCCATGATGAAAATAATTCATGCTGAATATAAATATTATGAATTTTACAATAACAGGAAGGATATTATATTACAATTCATAAAGTGTATGATTAACCGTGTTTTTATAGAGGACAATCATGGAGCAAAAGACTATTAAGGCGGTTTTTAAGGAGCTGGGAATAGAGAAAATAAATTATGGAGCATCTTCAGGCGGTTCCAAAGGGTGGATAAAAACACAGGGGAATGCTCTTGTGTCTTATTCTCCCATCAATGGGGAGCCGCTTGCTACAGTCCTTCAGGCAACGCAGAGGGATTATGAGGCTGTCATGGATAGGGCGGCCTCGGCGTTTTTACGTTTCAGGATGATGCCGGCACCGAAAAGAGGTGAAATTGTCCGTGAAATAGCTGATGTCCTTCGCCGTAAAAAAGAAGCCCTTGGCATCCTGATCACGCTTGAAACCGGTAAGATAAAGGCTGAAGGTCTGGGAGAAGTCCGGGAGATGATCGATATTGCCGATTTTTCCGTGGGCTTAAGCCGTCAGCTCTACGGGCTGACCATGCACAGCGAACGGCCTTTTCATCGCATGTATGAACAATGGCATCCTCTTGGCATTGTCGGGATCATCACGGCATTTAATTTTCCGGCAGCGGTCTGGTCATGGAATGCTCTGATTGCGGCTGTGTGCGGGGATGCAGTCTTGTATAAGCCCAGCTCAAAAACGCCTTTGACCGCCATTGCGATCCAGAACATTATTGCACCGGTGGTGGATAAATTTGATATGGACGGTGTCTTCAATCTTGTCATCGGGGACCGGAAAGATGTGGGTGACCCCATGCTCCATGACAAACGGGTTCCCCTGATCAGCGCCACCGGAAGTACGGGTATGGGAAAGAAAGTCGCCACAACGGTTGCCGCCCGGTTTGGCAGGTCACTCCTGGAACTTGGGGGGAATAACGCCATCATCATCACCAAAGACGCCAACCTTGATATGGCGTTGCGGGCAACCCTGTTTGGGGCTGTGGGGACGGCAGGTCAGCGGTGTACCTCCACCCGGCGCATCATCATCCATTCATCTGTAAAGGAAAAATTCATCCGGCAGTTAACAGATGCCTATAAGCAAATACGAATCGGAGATCCCCTGAAAGAAGACACCCTCATGGGCCCGCTGATTGACCATGATGCCATAAAAGCCATGATGAAAGCCATTGAAGCCGCTGTCAGCCAGGGCGCAACCCTGGTTTATGGTGGAACGCCTCTGACGGTTGAAGGGCTTGAAAAAGGAAGCTTTGTCACCCCGGCCATCATTGAAGCAAAAAACCATTATCCCATTGTTCAGGAGGAAACCTTTGCCCCGATTCTCTATATAATGGAATATAATGATTTTGACGAGGCCATAAGACTGCATAATGATGTTCCCCAAGGGCTTTCCAGTTCAATTTTCACGACGTCCATTCAGTACCAGGAAAAATTTCTTTCCCATAAGGGTTCGGATTGCGGCATTGCCAATGTCAATTCCGGCACCAGCGGGGCCGAGATCGGCGGCGCATTCGGCGGAGAAAAAGAAACAGGCAGTGGCCGGGAATCCGGCAGCGATGCCTGGAAGGTCTATATGCGAAGACAGACCAATACCATTAATTTCGGAGATGATCTGCCCTTATCGCAGGAGATTGTCTTTAATCTCAACGGAGAAGAAAAATGAACAACAGTGTCATCAGTTTGCCAAAGGCTGAAAATGAACCGGTGAAATTATACCGGAAGGGAAGTATGGAGCGACAGCTTCTTGAAAAAGAATTAACCCGTCAGATGAGGGAAATCATCGAGATCCCTTTGATTATCAATGGCAGGGAAATTTATACAGATAGCCGGCAGGATGTGGTCTGTCCCCATGATCATGGAAAACGTCTGGCAACTTTCTGTAAGGCCGGTCCAAACGAAACAGTCATGGCCATTGAGGCTGCCCTCAAAGCCAAAAAGAGGTGGGAAACCCTGCCCTGGCAGGAAAGGGCTTCCATTTTTTTAAAAGCTGCGGATCTGATATCACATAAATATACCTATCTTCTCAATGCCGCAACCATGCTGGGTCAATCCAAAAATCCGTATCAGGCAGAGATCGACGCCACCTGTGAGCTGTCTGATTTTTTCAGGTTTAATGTGAAATTTATGCAGGAGATATATAAAAATCAGCCTGAATCTGAAAAAGGAGTTTTTAACCGGATGGAATACCGGGCCCTGGAAGGATTTGTGTTTGCCCTGAGCCCTTTTAATTTTACCGCTATTGCGGGAAATCTTTGTTCCGCCCCGGCCCTCATGGGAAATACCATTGTCTGGAAACCCTCATCCACGGCAGTTCTGTCCAATTATTATATCATGACCATTTTAAAGGAAGCAGGGCTGCCGGATGGGGTCATCAATTTTATTCCGGGCAAAGGATCGGTGGTGGGAGATATCGTTTTTAACCATAAAGAGCTTGCCGGTATTCATTTTACAGGCTCTACCGGGGTATTCAGGGGGCTTTGGAAAAAGGTGGGAGAGAATATCGATATCTACAGATCCTATCCCAGGATTGTAGGTGAAACCGGAGGAAAAGGGTATATTTTCATGCACCCGTCCGCTGACAGGGATCAGGTGATTACGGCAGCCATCAGGGGGGCCTTTGATTATCAGGGGCAAAAATGCAGCGCCTGCTCCAGAATGTATGTGCCAAGGTCCCGATGGCCTGAAATTGAACCGGATATCATAGAGAAGGTTGGAAAAATTAAAGCCGGCAGTGTGATGGATTTCAAAAATTTCATGAATGCCATAATTGATCAAAATGCCTTTGAAAAGACAATGGGATTTATTGAACGGGCAAAGACGTCAAGCCGGGCAAGGGTGATCGCCGGCGGCACAGGAGATAGATCAAGGGGATATTTTATTGACCCCACGGTGATTGTGACGGATGATCCCCATTATGAATCCATGACCGATGAGATTTTTGGACCGGTTCTGACCCTTTATGTTTATGAAGATGAGAACCTTGACCAGACCCTTCACCTGGTGGACAATACCTCCGTCTATGCCCTGACAGGCGCAGTCTTTGCAAAAGACAGGGCTGCCATTGAAATTATGACGGCAAGGCTTGTCCATTCAGCGGGAAATTTTTATATCAATGACAAACCCACGGGCGCAATCGTGGGAAAGCAGCCGTTTGGCGGGGCCAGGGCCAGCGGCACCAATGATAAAGCGGGAAGTTTTTTAAATCTCTTAAGATGGGTTTCGGCCCGGACCATAAAAGAAAATTTTTCCCCTCCGGAAAACTATGCTTATCCGTTTATGGAAGAGTGATTGGCCATCATTCAGGTGGACAGCCCGTGTCTGATAGTATATGGTATTTTTTAATTTTTTTTAACCCCTGTTCAGTAAAACAGGAAAGACCCTGTGAAAGGATATAAAATGACAAAAGCAATTAAGTCCGGGGATACCATATCGGTTGATTATACGGGTAAACTCCAGAATGGAAAGGTGTTTGATACGTCGGAAGGGCAATCCCCGCTCAAGTTCACGGTGGGTTCAGGCATGCTGATCAAAGGGTTTGATCAGGCCGTGATCGGGATGAAAAAAGGTGACACAAAAACAGTGGTGATTGAACCTGAAGAAGGATATGGACTTCGCGATGAAGAACTTTATGTCGATATCCCGAAAATGCATTTCCCCGAAGATATACCTCTGGTCGAAGGCCTTCAGCTTGAACTCCAGGACCCGGATGGAAGACCGGTTCCGGCAAGTATTGCTGAAATCCGGGAAGATATCGTGCGGATGGACATCAATCATTTTCTATCCGGTAAAACCCTTGAATTCGATATTACGATTATGGAAACCGGTCTTGAACCTGATGCCCATGGCTGCGGATCAGGGTGCGACTGTGATTCAGGTTCTGATTCGGGTTGCGATTCCGGCTGCTGCCACTAAAACAATAAGTATTGAACGATGAAAATTGAAAAAACCCACAGGATCGGGCTGTTTGATATTGATTACCGGTTTAAACTGAGAGTCGAGGCTGTGGCCAGATTCTTTCAGGAGATTGCTGTTCATCATTCAACAGGTATCGGTGCAGGTCCGGAGGTCTTGCTGAAAAAAGGGCTGGTCTGGTTTTTATCCCGTCTTGAAATTGAATTTTTCAGGTATCCTACCCTGGGCGATGAGATCAGAATTGTTACCTGGTCCCGGGGGTTTAAGGGGTACAAGGGGTACAGGGAATATCTGATCGAATCCTCTCAGGGGGAAGTTGCCAGGGGGTCGGGTGTCTGGCTTTTTTTTGATTTTATGCGAAAACGAATCACAAAAGTGCCGCCGGAAATTTCAGAGCGGTATGAAATTGAAGAAGAAAGATGGTTTGACAAGGAAATTGACGATTGGACTTTTGGCGGCCGAATCGAACCTGAAAAGGAAATGGAGATCAGTCTGAGGCATTCTGATTTTGATGTAAACGGGCATGTCAACAATACGGTTTACCTATGTTTTCTTGAGACCCTGTACCATGGCGCTTTAAAACGTGATGGGCAATCTGTGAAAAATATAAAAATCAAATTTTCCCGTGAAATAGACAGGGAGCAGAGGCATATCCGGGTTTGTGCAAAGAAAGTAAACGACGTGTATTGGTGTAATATCCAGGATAAATCCGAATTGTATGCAGAGTCTGAAATCATTTCCATGGGATGATATGAGGGGAAGATGAAGAAAATGGATGGTAAATATAAAATTCCGTTAAAAAATCTTTGTAAACAATATCCCTATGATCTGTTTAATTTCAAGGATACCTCCGGGCTTTCTCCCCTGACCGGTATTATAGGACAAAAACGAGCCATTGAAGCCATTGATTTCGGATTGAACATGAAAGGGCCGGGGTATCATATTTTTGTTACCGGTGTTGGCGGTACAGGAAAATCAACCATTGTCCGGGAGCTTTTGGCGGCACATGCCATGAACGATGAAACATCGGACGATCTTTGTCTGGTAAATAATTTTGAAAATGAATACTGTCCTGTGGCCATTGAGATGCCGGCCGGATCAGCCGTATATTTCAGCGAGAGCATGGCCAGGTTTGTGGAAGTGATTAAAACCAGGATTCCGGAGATTTTTGAAACAGCCCCGTTCCAGGAAGAACAAAAAAAAATCTATAAAGAGTATTCTATTCGCCAGAAAGCACTTCTAGAAGAAGTTGAACAGTTTGCATTCCAGCAAGGGATGAAAATTCTCAAGACTGATCCGGATTATCAGGTCGTTCCCCTCAGCCAGGGGTCACCCATGTCGGAAGAGGCCTATCAGGGCCTGGATGATACCGCCCGTCAGGAAATAGAAGGAAAGGTCGAAAGGATTGAAGAATTACTGGATGAGGCACTTTTTGAAATCAACAAGCTGGGCGAAGAAATGAAAACCCTTTTAGAAGAACTTGTGGCCCGAAAAACAGACCAGCTTATTTCAGAACAGATTGATCCGGTTCGGTATTATTTCAAAGATTGCGCAAATATCCAGACCTATTTGAAAAATGTAAAGGAAAATATCATCTATAATATTGCCACGTTCCTGGGGGTCCAGGGACCAGAGGATGCAGAAGGCCAAAAAGTATCGGAAATAGCCGGAAACATAGTAAAAAAATACCAAGTGAATGTACTGGTGGACCGGCGGCGGGAAAAAGGCGCTCCGGTGATATCCGAACCCAATCCAAGTTTTCAGAACCTGTTTGGGAAAATTGAGAAAAAACCTGCGGCCGGGTCCTTTGAAACGGATTTTACCAAGGTTCAGGCAGGAGCCCTGTTAAAAGCCAATAAAGGATATCTGATCCTAAATATTGAACCGCTTTTGATGAACCCGCCGGTATGGGAGGGCTTAAAACGAACACTCCAGGATTCCATGCTTCAGATTGAAGATATGCCGGATCAGGCCGACTACGGTATGCCGTCATTAAAGCCCGCACCCATTCCATTGTCGGTGAAAGTAGTGCTGGTGGGCGGGTATGAACCGTTCAGGGCTTTGCAGAGTGCGGATTCCCAATTTAATAAAATTTTCAAAGTCAGGGCGGATTTTGATTATGAAACCGCATTTACCGATGAAAATGCTTTGAACTATGCCCGGTTTATTGCCAGGGTCTGCAAGGATGAAAAGCTTATGAGTTTTTCTCCGGACGGGGTATGGGCGGTGATTGAATATGGTTCCCGGCTGGCAGAAGATCAGCGAAAACTCTCTTTAAGGTTCGGTCATATCCAAGGCGTGTTAAAAGAAGCAGATTATTGGGCAAAAAAAGAAAAAGCCTCTCTGGTTTCAAAGGAATTTGTGATAAAAGCCGTCAGCCAGCACAGGTTTCGGCATAATCTTTATGAAGAAAAAGTGATGGAAGAATTTGAGGACCAGTCTGTTTTGATGGACGTTAAGGGAAACGTCACAGGACAGGCCAATGCGCTGGCGGTTTATGATATGGGCGAAATCGCCTTTGGGAGGCCTACGCGGATAACGGCGGAATCCTATATGGGAGAGCCCGGGATCATCAATGTGGAGCATGAGTCGGATCTGTCCGGCGAGACCCATGACAAAGGGGTTATGATTATCTCAGGCTATCTTGGAAGAATGTTTGCCCAGAATTATCCCTTGAGTGTGACCATCAGCATCACTTTTGAGCAGAGCTATGAAGGCATTGACGGTGACAGCGCCTCCTCCACCGAGCTGTATGCCGTTCTCTCAAGCCTTTCAGACATTCCCATCCGGCAGGAAATCGCCGTAACCGGATCTGTGAACCAGAAAGGAGAAATCCAGGCCATCGGCGGGGTAAATGAGAAAATCGAGGGATTTTTTGATATCTGTTCAAGAAAGGGCCTGACTGGAAAACAGGGCGTCATGATACCCAGCGCCAACATCAAAAATCTGATTTTAAGAAGAGACGTGGTTGAAGCCATTGAAAAAAAAGAGTTTCATCTCTACAGTGTCGGACGGATCGAAGAGGGAATAGCGGTATTGACCGGTGTTGCGGCAGGCAAACCGGATAAATCCTTTTGCTATCCCAAAGATACCGTTTTTGGAAGGGTACAGGAAAAATTGAAAAAATATCATGAATTATCTCTTCGATACACTAAATAATGTGTTTAAGAATTAATTCAGCCGTCGCTCTCTCATACTATTTTTATTGCTTCTTTTTCTTGGGTTTGTTAAGAAAAATCTAATTTCAACCCACATTTTTTATCCCGACACGATTTTGAGAATTCGTATTATTGGGATAAAGGAGAATTCATGACTGCCCGGCAAATGGAAAACCCGGTTTTCATCTATTCAAATTTTAATTTGCTTTAGAACCCATATGAAAAAGCTAATAATCGTATTTCTCTTAACAGGTCTTTTACACGCATTTGCAGGGGCAGATGAAAATAAATTAAGGTTTGAACACTCCATCCATACAAATGCTTATAACAACAGCCTGATCCAGGACAGGGACGGCTTCTTGTGGATCGGCTGCAGCAACGGGATTATCCGGTATGACGGGTATGAGTTAGTTAATCATAAAGCAGGGCCGGGATCTTTATCATCAAATTATACACCCGGCATTTTTGAGGATAATGAAGGACTGTTTTGGATTGGGTCCATGGGTGGCGGGTTGAACGTGTTTGATAAAAAAAACCATACCTTTACTTATTATAAAAATGATCCCGATATTCCTTCAAGTCTTGTTGGCGACCAGTTTAACTGGGCGCCCAAAACCATTGCCCAGGACCCGGACGGGGTCCTCTGGATCGGAACCACCGGCGGAATCAGCCGGTTTGATAAGAAAACAAAGACATTTGAAAATTTTCGTCATGACCCCGGTAATCCCGACAGTCTGAGCCATAATTCAGTGTGGACGGTAATGGCCGGTGCGGACGGGATGATATGGATCGGCACGGAAGAGGGCTTGGATGCTTATAATGGGAAAACAAAAAAATTTACCCATTACCGGTATCATCCCAAAGACCCTGAAAGTATTGGGGAGGGAAAAGTTTACGCGGTTGAAGCGGGTGGTAAGGATGTCCTCTGGATCGGGACAAGTCTTGGCGGGCTGAACCGGTTCGACCGGGCAACCGGGAAATTCAAACGGTACCTGCATGATCCTCTGAATAAAAATAGCATTGCCCATAATGAAGTCTATTCCATCACAAAAGACAGTGACGGTAATTTGTGGCTGGGCCGCTCCTATGCCCAGGCTGTCGGCCTTGAAAGATTTGACCCGAAAGAAGAAAGCTTCACATTATATAAAAATGATCCTTTAGACCCTGATTCCATCAGCGGCAACATCATAATGGGTTGTTTTGAAGACCGGGCCGGGATTTTGTGGATTGTTGAAAATACAGGCCATATTGACAAATATGATCGAAACAAAAAGGCCTTCAGCCTTTTCCAGTATCAGAAAAATGATGAAAACTCCCTGGGTTCAAATGTTGTTCCAACCATTCTGGAAGATGGTAAAGGCAATATCTGGTGTGGAACTCAGCTTGGGGGGCTTATCCGATATAACAGGGGAAAAAAGGAATTTAAACGGTATGTTCAGGATGCGGACAATCCTGATGGAATTACCAATAATTATATTTTTTCCATCCTGGAAGACAGTGATCAAAACCTTTGGATATCCATGAATGATGGGATTCACGGGATATTTGATCCGGAAACAGGGAGATTTTTAAAAAAATATAAAAATCCATACGCAGAAGAGGTTGCCAGAGGGATGATGGAAGACCGGCTGGATAAGAACATTCTCTGGTTTGGAACGGAAGGCAACGGATTGTTCAGATTTGAAAAAAACACAGGCCGTTTCAGGCAATTTGTCAACACGCCGGATAATCCTCAAAGTTTGAGTATCAATATTGTCATCAGCCTTTTTCAGGATCGGGAGGGAGATCTCTGGGTGCCGACCCAGGGCGGAGGCCTGGATCTGTTTAACCGGGAAAAAGAAAATTTTATGCATTTCAGGACAGACCCGGATAATCCTCTGACAATAGGCGGAAATACAGTAAGGGCTTGTTTCACAGACAGTTTTGGAAATTTTTGGGTATCTGCCGATGGTGGCGGGCTGAACCGGTTTGATAAGAAAAAAGGTGAGTTTAAACGGTATGGCAAGGAACATGGTTTTTCTACTCTATCCATCAAGGCCATACTGGAGGATAATCAAGAGAACCTTTGGCTGAGTTCGGATTCAGGGCTGATAAAATTTGATATTAAAAAAGAAAAAGTCATAAGGGTTTATACAAAAGACGATGGACTTCAGGGCAATAATTTCAGCGTGTACCCGACCAGCGCGATGAAAACCCGTGACGGGCAGATGTGGTTTTCAGGGCTGAGCGGGGTCAATGCCTTTTACCCGGAAGAGATCCGGGACAATCCCAACATTCCTCCTGTGGCACTGATATCCATCCGTCAGGGAGATAAAGAACTTTCCGGGAAAAGGACTCCGGAGACCTTGAAAGAATTGAAGATTGGCTGGAAAGATAATTTTTTTGAATTTGAATTTGTCTCCTTGAATTATTCCCAACCGGAAAACAATCAGTATGCCTATTTTCTGGAGGGTTTTGAAAAAGAATGGAACCATATCGGCACCCGGCGGTATGGGAAATACACCAATATCCCGGGCGGTAGATATGTGCTGCACCTCTTTGGGTCGAACAACGACGGAATCTGGAATGAAAAAGGGACTTCCATCAGCATTGTGGTTGCTGCCCATCCCTTGAAAACATGGTGGATGATATTGATCTATATCGCATCCGGTATTGGGATTCTGGGACTTGTTTTCCGCCTGAAAGCCGGTAGCTTTGAAAAACAATTGGCAAGAGAAAGAAAGATTTCGGAACAACTCAGGTTCATCGATAAAATGCGTTCTGAATTGCTTGAGCAGCAAAAAAATGTTGAAAAAGAGTTGATCAGGTCCCGGGATAATCTTGAGGCCATGGTTGCAGAGAGAACCGATGAACTGATGGCCGCAAAGGAAACGGCCGAAACTGCCAACAAGGCGAAAACACAATTCCTCGCCAATATGAGCCATGAAATAAGAACGCCACTGAACCTGATTCTCGGGTTTTCCAAAGCCCTTGAAAAAGAGGTTCAGGATGAGACCCAGAAGGAATATATTTCAGCCATCCGATCCAGCGGCAAGACTCTTTTAGCGCTCCTGAATGATATTCTGGAGCTTTCAAAAATCAATTCAGACAGATTTACCATTGATTATCGTGCATTCAATATACGGCAGTTATTTTTTGAAATTAAACAGATGTTTTTGAAAACTGCTGAACAAAAAGGGTTGACATTTGAATTGATTATTTCGCAGCACTTGCCGGACATACTTATTCTGGATGAAAACCGCTTAAGGCAGATCGTTATGAATATCACAGGGAATGCCGTAAAATTTACGGAAAAAGGATATGTCCGCATCCGTGTGGAGTATGAAGCAGATTTTTCAAAAAAAGAATACGGAGATCTCCTGGTTTATGTTGAAGATACTGGCATGGGTGTCCGTGATGAGGAAAAAGAAGCCATATTCCAGATTTTTTCTCAACAGAAAAACCAGGACATCAATAAATATGGCGGAACCGGTCTGGGTCTTACGATTTCAAAACGTCTTGCAGAGATCATGAACGGCACCATCACCATGGACTCTGTTTTGAATCAGGGCAGCAGATTTACAATTCAGATAAAAAATGTTCAACAGGCGTCTTTGACCGGACCGGACCCGAATATCGAGGAAATCAAGGCAATGGACATCTCCTTTGGAAAGCCCTGCATATTGCTTGTGGATACCTATGAAGCCGACCGGGGCCTGATATCGGATTTTTTGGAAAATTACGGATTTGAGGTGGCCTCAATCGATGATATTTCACAAGTGTCTGAAATTTTGAAAGCCATGATGATTGAGTTGATCATTTGGAATGTTTCAAGGGCTGATTCTGATCCGCCAAGGCTATCGGCAGATTTAAAAACAGGGAGAAACAAAAAGACCGTTCCCCTGGTAGCCATTGGGAGTGTTTCACCGGAAGATGTGAACTTTTGTGATCTTGTTCTGGAAAAACCAGTGGCAAAGGAAACCCTGATTAATGCACTGAAATTGTTTTTAAAACATTTTCAAATGAGACCCGATAACATCACGGAACAGGAATCAAAATTTTTAGAAGGATCTTTGCCTTCAGACACCATTGACCGGCTTAAAAAATTACAGGGCGAACTGATGCATATTGAAAAAAACATTTGGAATGACCTGAAACAAGCCATGGTGATAGATGAAATTTTGAATTTTGCAAATTTCCTGAAAGACCTGGCAAAGCGGTTTGACTATCCTTATCTCCATCAGTATGCCGACAATCTGGCCCGGCAGGCCAAAAAGTTTGACATGGTACAATTACCGGCCAGTCTGGATCATTACCCTGACATGGTACGGCACATTTCAAAAATCATAAATGATTCAACCGTTTAATCTTGAAACCGGAGTTAATGGCATGAAAAAAGGAAAAGCACTGATTTTGGCAGTAGATGACAATCCCCAGAACCTCCAGTTTCTCGGTAAACTTCTGTCTGAAAACGGCTATGAAGTGGGGATGGGCCAGAATGGCCGGCAGGCTTTGAATTTTGTAAAAAAGAATGAGCCTGATTTGATCCTTCTCGACATCATGATGCCGGATATAGATGGCTATGAGGTGTGCCGGTCTTTGAAAGCCGATCTTGCCACGCGGCATATTCCTGTTATTTTTCTCACTGCAAAGATTGATTCCAATGATATTGTAAAAGGGTTTGAGGCTGGCGGGGTGGACTATGTCACCAAACCCTTCAATTCGGCGGAGCTTCTGGCCAGAGTCAAAACTCATGTTGAGATCAAAATTTTAAGAGGGCTTTTGCCCATGTGTTCAAAATGCAAAAAAATACGGGATGATGAAGGATTTTGGAAACAGGTGGATTCCTATATCGAGGAACACTCTGAAGTCACATTCACCCATGGAATCTGCCCGGATTGCCTGACCGAACTTTACGGGGAAAAAGACTGGTTTAAGAATAGAAAATAAATCTGCTCATTCATTGCTTTTTAAATAGATGGAGTTATGTTAATACAGCATAATGTTCAATAATGAGATTGGAGCAGATATGAGCAAAATAATCGCTTTGGCAGGAAAGGGCGGGGTTGGGAAAACG
>CAZWMY010000018.1:0-45355 GCA_964635025.1 uncultured Desulfobacula sp.
ATTGTAGAGCTGTCACCCGGGCTTCCTTCTGAAATGGGCCATATGATCAAATCCTTGCAGGAACCCAGTGTTCTTGCGGACATGGTGGCGTCCACCATTAATGCGCCGGTGATTGAAAAGCAAAAAGTCATTGAGCTTTTGGATGTGAACAAGCGCCTGAAAAAAGTGACCCGTCTGGTCAACGACCAACTAGACATTCTGGAAATGGGGTCCAAAATCCAGAACCAGGTCAAAGAGGATATGGATAAGCGCCAGCGGGAATATTATCTTCGCCAGCAGATGAAAGCCATCCGGGAAGAACTGGGAGAAACCGGGGATGACTCGGTGGAGATCAAGGATTACCGGGCCAGGATAGAAAAAGCCGGCCTGCCTGAAGAAGCCCGCAAAGAAGCAGAAAGGGAAATGCAGCGGCTATCCCGCATGCATCCGTCTTCTTCCGAATATGTGGTGGCTTCTTCTTATCTTGACTGGCTTATCTCCCTTCCCTGGGCAGTGAGCTCCCAAGACAAGCTGGACATCAAAGAAGCCAGAAGAATCCTGAACCATGATCATTACGGTCTTGAAAAGCCTAAAAAAAGAATCCTTGAATATCTGGCAGTCCGGAAATTGAAAAAAAATTCCAAAGGACCGATCCTTTGTTTTTTCGGTCCGCCCGGAACCGGGAAAACTTCCCTTGGAAGGTCCATTGCAAGGGCCCTTGGCCGGGAATTTGTCCGGATCGCCCTTGGCGGGGTCAGGGACGAAGCCGAGATCCGGGGACATAGAAGAACCTATGTGGGGGCCCTGCCGGGCAGGATCATCCAGTCCCTTAGAAAGGCCGGCACCAAAAATCCGGTCTTCATGCTGGATGAGATCGACAAGGTGGTTTCCTCCTATCATGGTGATCCTTCTTCAGCCCTTCTGGAAGTCTTGGACCCGGAGCAGAATTTTTCATTTTCCGACCATTATCTGGATGTATCCTTTGACCTTTCCGATGTTATGTTTTTAACCACGGCCAATGTCCTTCATACCATCCCTGCACCTCTACGGGACCGGATGGAGATACTGGAGCTGACCGGGTATACGGCAGAAGAAAAACTGAAAATCGCTACGCGGTATCTCATCCCAAGACAACGTGAGGCCAACGGCCTCAAGGCAAACCAGATCAAAATCACCACCGGTGCGGTCCGGCAGATTATTTCCGGCTACACCCGTGAGTCCGGGTTAAGAAACCTGGAACGACAGATCGGCACCGTGTGCAGGGGGATTGCCAGCAAAATTGCCGAGGGAACGGCTGAAAATGTTGTGGTGGGTCAAAAAGATCTTTATGAATACCTCGGGCACGTGTCCCATATGCCGGATCTGGCGCTTAAAATCGACAACCCGGGTGTTGTCGTGGGTCTTGCCTGGACTCCCTATGGCGGGGAAATTCTTTTTATTGAAGCCGTGGCCATGGAAGGCGGCAAGGGTCTGACCCTTACCGGTCAGCTCGGTGATGTCATGAAAGAGTCTGCCAGTACGGCTTTAAGTTATATCCGGGCCAGGGCGAAAAAGCTTCATCTGGATGAATCCTTTTTTAATCATCACGATATCCATATTCATGTGCCTGAAGGCGCCATCCCCAAAGACGGCCCTTCGGCAGGTGTTGCCATGCTGACCGCCCTTGCATCTGTAGTAACGGGCCGGCTGGTGAAAAAGCATTTGGCCATGACTGGGGAAATAACGCTGAGAGGAGAGGTTCTGCCTGTGGGAGGAATCAAGGAAAAAGTAATCGCAGCTCACCGGGCAGGGATAAAAACCATTATCCTGCCTTTGTGGAATCAAAAAGACATGGATGATGTGCCGGATTATATAAAGGCGTCCATAGATTTTCTTTTTACGGATAAAATGGAAAACTTACTGGACCTGGCCCTTGATTGATAACTTAGCCTTATGTGGAGCTCTTTTTTGAAACTACGAATTTTGATCCTTGCTGTTTTTATACTTTTTGGTTTCAGCTGTTCAGCCAACCGGGGAACCGTGTCCACCGAACCGGGACATCAGCCGCCGCCGGAATCAAAAGAAAAAACAATACCACCTTCAAAAACAACTCCGGCCACCCAAAGGCCTTATACCATTGACGGGGTTGAATATACTCCCCTTGCCAGCGCAGACGGCTTTGTTCAGACGGGTGTGGCATCCTGGTATGGTGATAAATTTCATGGCAGGAAAACCTCAAACGGTGAAATTTACAATATGTATGATATGACGGCTGCACACAAGACCCTTCCCATGAATACCTGGGTATCGGTACACAATCTTGAAAACGATCGAAAAATAGTGGTCCGCATCAATGACCGGGGGCCTTTTGTGACGGGCAGGGTCATTGACCTTTCCCTTACCGGGGCCAGGGAGATCGGGATCGCAGATCCTGGAACCGCCAAAGTAAAGGTCACTGCCCTGGGTGAGGCAGTATCCTATGCCCCTGAGACAAAAAACCCGAATGCTTTCAGGCCCCTGGATTATTACAGTGGCGATTTTACAGTCCAGGTGGGGGCTTTCCAGGTCAAGGCCAATGCTGAAGAATACAGGGACAAGCTGTCTAAAAAATATACCAATGCCCATATTGTGGTTTACACCGATAACCGGGGAACTTTTTACCGTGTGAGAGTGGGAAAATTTACGAATTTAAAAGATGCTGAACGATTCGGTGAAAAAATTCTTGCCGAGGGATTTGACGGCACCTTTGCCGTTGCAGAATAAGAACCATGGGAGACACGGTTTTTCTCGACAGGGACGGGGTTATCAATAAGGATTCTGCCGAATATATAAAAACCCCCTCGGAATTTGAATTTATCCCAAAAAGCCCCGAAGCCGTTGCCCTTCTCACCCAAAAAGGATTTCAGGTCATCGTGGTCACCAACCAGTCCATGATCGGCCGGAATATGGCAACAAAAGAAACCCTTGACGCTGTTTTTGAAAAAATGAAAAAAGGAATTGAGAAGGCAGGCGGCCGGATCACGGATATTTTTTATTGCCCTCATGCTCCCGAAGATCATTGCTCCTGCCGGAAACCAAAACCCGGCCTGATGTTTCAGGCCCAAAAAAAATATCAGATCAATATGGAAGGCGCTTTTATGGTGGGCGACAGTGTAAAGGATATCGACTGCGCACGCAGGGCAGGATGTGCAAAAGCATTGCTGGTAAAAACCGGAAACGGGCCAAAAGCCTATGATGAACTGATCCTGAACCATATGGTGCCGGATTATTTTGCAGAAGACCTGTATGATGCGGCCTGCTGGATCATCAAATCTGCGAAGTCCTGAATGATCACCCTTAAAGGCATTATAGAACGGTTCACCTATCAGAATCCGGACAATCACTATACCATTGCAAAATTTAAGATGGCCAAAATCAATGATCCTGTCACGGTTGTGGGTCATCTTGCCGGAGTTTATGAAGGAGAAAGCCTTGAAATTTCAGGCAAATGGAGCGCTCACCCCAAATACGGCGATCAGTTTAAAATTGAAATGTATAAGGTTGTTCTGCCGGCCACGGTTTCCGGGATTCGGAAATATCTTGGGTCCGGTATTATCAAGGGCATTGGAAAATCCCTGGCCGATAAGATCGTGGATCATTTTGAAGAAAGAACCTTTGATGTCATTGAAAACGAACCGGATAAGCTTATATCCATTCACGGCATCGGGAGGGCAAAGCAAACCATCATCACCGAGGCCTGGAACAAACACCATGCCGTCCGTCGGGTCATGCAGTTTCTCCAGGAAAATGAAGTGGGTGTATATCACGCTTCCACCATTCTTCAGGCCTATGGTTCCGAAACCCTGAACATTCTGAATCATGACCCCTATCTTATTGCAAGGGATATTCCGGGTGTGGGGTTTGCCATAGCCGATAAAATCGCCTTAAAATCCGGGGTGTCAAAAGAGGATGAAAACCGGCTTAAGGCCTGTCTGATTTGCAGCCTTTTATTTTCCGAGCAGGACGGGCATGTGTATCAGCTTAAAAAAGAGCTGTTTGATGCTTCGGCAAAGATTTCAGGCGTGGCGCCGGATAAATTTGAAACGGCACTTGAAGCCCTAACCCATGACGGTGAAATAAAGACGGAAGCAGATACTGAAGACACACGGGTCTATCTTGCAAGGCTTTTCAGGGCCGAGTCCGGCATTGCCTCCAGGATGAAAGCGATCCTGTCCATGAAGACCATGGCCGAAGATATGGGAAAAGATGAAATCCTTGAAATAGTGCTCTCAAAGCTGGCTGTAAAATTATCTGACGAGCAATTGAATGTGGTTGAAAAAGTGATGAATGAAAAAATCGTGGTCATCACGGGCGGTCCCGGAACCGGCAAAACAACCCTGATCCGGGCACTGTGCGAGATTTTCAGATTCCGGGAAAAGAAAACCATATTGAGCGCTCCCACAGGAAGGGCAGCCAGGCGCCTTTCCGAAGTGACGGGGCAAAAAGCCTTTACCCTTCACAAACTTCTCGGATTTGACCATGAAAACCAGACCTTTGAAAAAAATTTTACCAACCCCCTGGATCTGGATGTGTTTATCGTGGATGAAGCCTCCATGGTGGATACTCTTCTCATGTATCACCTCATTGAGGCCATGCCGGCGACTGCAAGCCTGATTCTGGTGGGCGATACGTTTCAGCTTCCCTCTGTTGGGCCGGGGAATGTCTTGTCCGATATCATAGAGTCCGGCCGGGTAAAAGTTTTTTTTCTGACCCGGATATTCCGCCAGGCCGAAGAAAGCCCTATTATCAGGTATGCCCACAGCATCCGGAACGGGGAAATGCCGGATTTTCAAAAGGCGGCAGCAGGGGAGCTCTCGGAATTTTATTTTATTGAGAAAACCAGGCCTGACAAAGTCGTGGAAACCATACTGGAGCTGTGTTCCAACAGAATTCAAAAAGCCTTTCCCCATATGGATGAAATCCAGGTCCTCACCCCCATGCACCGGGGGGAAGCCGGGACCATCAATCTGAACCAGCAGCTTCAAAGTGTTCTGAATCCCTCCGGCTCCGGAATGGATGTAAAGGGCATCCTGTTCAAGCCCGGGGACAAGGTCATGCATCTGAAAAACAATTATGAAAAAGATGTATTTAACGGGGATATCGGACTGGTGGCAGACGTCATCAAATCTGAAAGCAAGGTCCTCGTAGACTATGACGGCCGGATTGTCGAATATGACATCCTCGAACTGGACGAACTTACCCTGGCCTATGCCATATCCGTTCATAAATCCCAGGGCAGTGAGTATTCAGCCGTTGTCATTGCCCTGACAACAGCCCATTTCCCCCTTTTGCAGCGTAATCTTCTCTACACGGCCATGACCCGGGGAAAACGTCTTGTCATTATTGTGGGGTCATCCAAAGCCATTGAGCTGGCCCTTAACAATAACAAAACCGTTTTGCGCCTCACCGGGTTAAAGCAGAAACTTGGTTACCCCCGGTCTCTTAAAGATCCGATGTACAATTAGGCAGCGAAGCGCCGATGCCGGAATAACGGCTAAACATTTGGGCCATTCCTTGGTTTATGGGAAAACCAATTTTTGAACGATTTCTCCCAGCCGGATCACGCCCTTGTTGATATCATCGGACCAGCGGGAGGCATTCAGGCGGATATAATTTTTATACCGCCGGGTGGCTGAAAAAAGATATCCTGGTGAAAGGGTGATCCCGGCCTGTAGCGCCAGTTTATATAAAATGAGGGAATCAACGGATTCAGGCATCTGAATCCAAAGGACAAATCCGCCGTCCGGCCTTGACACCCGTGTTCCTTCCGGGAAATGGCGGGTAACGGCATCATACATATTGGATACATTAAAGGCATAGGCCCGCCTCAGCTTTCTCATATGGGATTCGTAACCACCGGACTGAAGGTATTCCGTTATGGCCATCTGGGGAAGGGTGGCCGTGGCCAGGCTGGAGGTGAATTTGAGCCATTCGATTTTGGACTGGTACCGGCCGGCTGCGACCCAGCCCACCCGGTATCCGGGGCAGAGGGTTTTGGAAAAGGATGAGCATAACAGCACCAGGCCTTTTTTATCATAGGCCTTGCAGATCGTAGGCCGTATATCTGAAAAATGCAGCTCCCCGCTGATATCGACCTCTATCAACGGAATTTCAAGACTGGCCAGAAGAGAGACCAATTGTTTCTTTTTTTCATCCGGGATACAGCTTCCCAAAGGGTTATTGTAATTTGAAATCACAAGACAGGCTTTAACCGGGGTCTGTTCCAGGGCAAACATCAGGGTATCGATATTGATCCCTTCACTGGGGTGGGTTGGGATTTCAAGGGCTTTCAGGCCCATGGATTCCATGCTTTGAAGGATCCCGAAATAGGTGGGAGACTCAATGGCCACGGTATCCCCTGATTTGCAGACAGCTCTCAGGCAAAGGTCAATGGCTTCGATGCAGCCATTGGTGGTAATGATTTCATCCGGGCTGATGGTGGCACCGGCCTTGAGTGATTTCTGGGCAATCTGGATGCGAAGCGGTTTGTATCCGGGAGGAATATCATATTTAATGCTTTCAAGGCTTTTCCTCCTGGCAATGGAAGCCAGGATGCGGTTCAGTTTATCCGCAGGAAGAAGAGCTGAATTGGGGGTTGCCGCCCCCAGTGGAACCAGATTGGGGTTGAACACATCTTTCATGACCATCATGGTCAATTCATTGATACTGATCTTTGTGGGGTCGCATTGGGGAGAGGAAATATCAGGAACGGGAACAGAGCTGGAAAACCTTGATCGGACATAATATCCGGACTGGGGTCTTGCCTCGATCAGCCCCTGGCTTTCGAGAAGTCCATAGGCCTGGAGAACCGTTGTGACACTGACCCTTTTTTGTACACTCATTTCCCGGACCGAGGGGATACGCTCTCCCGGACGGTAAGTTCTGGCTTCAATCATTTGGGCAATATGGTCTGAAACCTGTTCATACAATCTGATGCTTTTTTTTTGTTTTATCGGCATGGCCTTGCTTCCTTTTATCTGTTTTAAAAAAGAGTACACATGATCATGCATTATACCAGTACAGTTTTAAAAAAAGCAAATTGTTATGGCTACAAAATAGAAAAATTGAATCTGTTATTTATCTTATTCAGATATATAATGTGTATCATAAATGGACAAATAAACCTTCACACGCATCATCGTCCATGAGCCAAAATAAGGAGGCAAAAAAATGAAAATGAATCAATTGGATAAAATTTCAACAAACTCTGATGTAAAAGACATTCATAAACGAAAGATATTTACCGTTAGAACAGGCAAGGAAGGAAAAAAAATCACCTGCCTTGGCGGCACGATCTGGATTACCCAGGAAGGCGACGGTATTGACCGGATACTCACCTTGGGAGATTCTTACCAGTCAAGAATTCCCGGAGATATTATCATTGAGGGTCTGGACCATTCACAGGTCAGGATATCCCCTTTGCAGAAAGTTGAAATCATTAAGGATTGCCAAAACAGGACACAGTCCTGATAGAGCCTTTGGATAAGGCATATTAACCCATAAGGAGGTATTTATACGACACAACCCCAGCTGTTACACACACTTACTTACTTGAAAAAAGATCCTGCTTAAAAAAGCAGGATCTTTTTTTTTGAGAAAACCAATCAGATGCAGTATGATGCCCAGGTTGAATTGACGGCAGCAGGAATAAAGGAGACGCATATGCAAGGGGCTCAAAGGTATATCAATGGACCGGTTACAGGATTTAACCAGAAGAATGAGGCATTCAAGCGTCCTTTCTGGGACCCTGCCATGGCAGAGGTGAGAGATGATTTTTATTTTTCCGAGGCATGGCCCAAAAAAATTCCTGGATATGAATTAAAAGATCAGGCGGCTGTGAATGCATCCTGGTATCTGGATTCACGGTACGGAAACGGCAACAAAGGTGGGAAACAGGGACTGTATGCCTGGGACTGGGATGGGCGGTTCGATTTTCCAAGGGTTCCCAAAGGGGTCAGGCTGGACAATGTCGATGCTCTGGAACTGACGCAACAGGTCAAACAGATGGCAGGGATTTTTGGCGCATCACTCTGCGGGATCTGTGAAGTGGACAACCGCTGGCTGTATTCATCGGCATATATTGGTGATCGGGACGGAGGAAGAGAAGAGCCTGTCGGTTTTCCCGATCATTGCAGATATGCAGTTGTTCTTGCCTTTGAAATGGAGTATGAAGCGATTCAATATTCTCCTGTCCATCCATCCTCCATTGCAGTGGGGCTTGGCTATTCAAAGATGGCGTTTACTTCCGGTCTTTTAGCACAATTTATCAGGGGACTTGGATTTACCGCACTGCCTAGCGGGAATGACACAGCCTGCAGCATTCCTCTGGCCATTGATGCCGGGCTTGGTGAAATTGCCAGAAACGGGCTTTTGATCACCCCTGTGTTTGGACCCAGAGTGAGACTTGCCAAAATTTTCACGGATCTGCCCCTGATTCCGGATGTGCCCATTTCCTTTGGTGTATGGGATTTTTGCATGGCCTGTGAGAAATGTGCAAACCATTGCCCCAGCAAATCCATCATGAAAGGCAAACCCACGGGAGAGCCCATCAATATATCCAACAGGGAAGGGGTTCTGAAATGGAACGTGAATGCCGAAACCTGCCTTCGTTTCTGGGCGGCCAACGGGACAGACTGTTCCAACTGCATCCGGGTCTGTCCGTTTAATAAGCCAAAGGGAAGCTTACATGAGCTCGTCAGATTCGGGATCAGGCATATCAAGCCCCTTCACCGGTTTTTTCTTTGGGGGGATGATAAAATGGGATATGGAAGAAGAAAAAAAGCGATTAAATTCTGGAAATAGGATGACAATGGATTTTATTAAAACTGCCACAGAGCCTTTAAACCGAACGGAACCGGCATATTATTTTATTTTTTCTGATAACCATGTCCTGGTGGAAGAAATATCGGAAAATCAGGTATCCATTCCCTGCCTTAATGAACCATCGGCAGCACAGATGATGCTCAGCGGGGTGTGTTATTTTGGAAGATACAATCGGATTGACTGCTATTGTGCCCGCATCCAGCCGGACAATCCGCCTTCCGGATATAAACTGCTGAACCTGCGGGCCCTTTACGGCAAAGTGGATATTGATTTTTGGACCATCTCGGGATATGCAAGACAGATCCATGACTGGAATTTAAATTTTCAATTCTGCGGACGATGCGGTCAAAAAACCCAATCCGAAAAAACCGAACATGTAAGAGTGTGCCAGAGCTGTCGCCTGACCAGCTATCCCAGGATTTCACCGGCCATCATAACCGCTGTGGTCAAGGATAATAAAATTCTTCTGGCACGAGGGGTCAATTTTCCCAACAAGAATATGTTCAGTGTGCTTGCGGGTTTTGTTTCGCCGGGAGAGAGCCTTGAAGACTGTATCCGGCGGGAAATATACGAAGAAACCGGCATAAAAATAAAAAATATTCAATATTTCAAAAGTCAGTCCTGGCCCTTTCCGGACAGCCTTATGATCGGGTTTACGGCAGAATATGCCGGTGGATCCATTTCAATTGATACAACGGAAATTCTTGAAGCCGGATGGTTTACAAAGGATAACCTTCCCCTTGTCCCTGGAAAACAGAGCCTGGCCGGAGAGCTTATTGAGTGGTTTACCGGCCGTCAAGGCTGAAGGCTTCCATTTGCTTTTTTTTGAAAAGGCACTGGGAAAGTCGACCCTGTCGAACTTGCAAGAAAAAACATCGAGAAAGGAACACTGAAATGCCTGTGAAAAACATTATAATCCTACTGGGAAGCCCCAGAAAAAAAGGAAACAGCACCACCCTTGCAAAACAGGTTGAAAAGGGTGCTAAAGAGGTCGGGGCCCATGTGGAATCTTTCCTACTTCATGAGATGAACATTAATTTCTGCACAGGTTGTTGCAAATGCAGACAAAAAACGGAAAAAAACTGCGTAATGGAAGACGACATGCAATTGCTGTATCCCAAATTACGGAAAACAGATGCCATTGTCTTTGCCAGCCCCATATACTGGGCCCATGTTTCAGGCCAGATGAAAGTGTTCATGGACCGCTGTTTTGCCCTTGGCGGACCTGAAGGCCACGATATGGAAGGCAAACAATATGGGATCATCTTAACCTATGCAAATGCGGATCATTTCAAATCCGGAACTATAAATGCCGTTCGAACCTTTCAGGACAGCTTTCCGACCGGGATTGTGGATATCTTATGTGGGAATGCGGCAGAGGCCGGTGCTATTAAACATCACAAACTACTTATGGAAAGGGCATATCATCTTGGGAAACTGCTTTCCCAATGATGTTTGGAATCAAGAAATTTAGACGTGCATTTGGGAGAACAAACATCTGCTTATCTTCCGTAATTTATGTATCAAATTGGCGGGATCGAGATGCGTTTTTTTATTGTGTCTTGCATTTCATTTTTCCAGTTGATATAAATCCTTTGATTTAAAATTTAGAGATAAAAACTGATCAAGGACTTCTCCTTTATTATGGCACAGAACTTCAATAAAAAACAAAGATGGAATCTGATCCGGAAGATCATCCATGAAAAGGAAATTTCAGATCAGATCCAGCTTTTGGAAGCCCTTGAAAAGGAGGGCCTAAAAACGACCCAGGCAACCATTTCCAGGGATTTGCAGGAATTGAAGGTCGTTAAGGCCCGTATGAAACCAGGGGTCTATAAATATTCAATTTATGAAAGTCCTATTCATTCCAACCTGATTCATCAACTCAGTGTTTTCTTTTATAATTTTGTCAATGAAATCAAAGGGTCCGGTAATATCGTCGTGATCAAGAATATCCCCGGAACTGCGGGAACCGTTGCCATGTTGCTCGACCAGATGGAACGAAGTGAAATCCTGGGAACCATTGCCGGTCTTGACACCATCCTCGTTGTGGTTGACTCCGAAGAAAACCGGATCAAACTGCAAAAAGAATTCAGCGATATTCTTTCTCAGGGGCTTTAATCTTTTTTAAAATTTTTATTCGCTTTTCAAGCTTCCAGGCTTATTTTCAACAGACATCTGCCTTTTTCCATATTTAGTACCCTAAATAATTTTTAAAAATGGCTTTACAAATAAAATTCGATTGCATATTAATACATAAATTTGTATTTTTATACAAAAAATCGCCTTTTTATAAAGGTGCAATTTTTGTCAACTCTGAATAAATAAGGGAGGAGTCATGAAGAAATTGGGTTTGGGGTTATTCACAATAATGATGTTGCTGGGCCTCTTATCAACAAATGCCCTGGCTGTGCGCAGCGGCGGAACATTCGTCTGGATTGCGCCTTACGGGATTTCCATTGATACGCTGGATCCTGCGGCTACCAATGATGACAAGAATGTCCTGGTCATCTTAAACATTCACCGCGGTCTTTTCGGCTGGGATGCAAAAAACAGCAATTATAAGCTGGATCTGGCTGAAAGCATGACCGGCAGTGATGATGGAAAAACATATACCATCAAGCTTAAGGATGCAAAATTTCACAACGGCCGAACCGTTACGGCCGATGATGTCATTTATACTTACAACCGTCTTGCCAATCCTAAAAAGGCCAAGGAAACTTCCCATCTCATCATTGAGATCGAAGGGGTTCAGGATGTTCTGGACGGAAAGGCCGAAACCATCTCAGGCATGAAAAAAATAGACGAAAAAACCGTTCAGATCACTTTCAGAAATCCTGTTGACCCTGGTTTCCAGCTCTGGCGGTACAACACGGCCATTGTTCCAAAAGAAGCGGCGGAAAAAGAGGATTTTGCTTCCAACCCTGTGGGATGCGGACCTTTCAAATTCCAGAGCTGGACAAAAGGCTCTGAAATCGTTCTGGTAAAAAATCCTGATTTCTATGAAAAAGGCAAGCCCTATCTGGACAAAGTCGTTTTCAAAATCATGGCCGATGCGGCAGCCCGTGATATGGCCTTCCAATCCGCAGAACTGGATGCCAACCTGGTTGGCGCAGCACAGTATGAAAAATTTAAAAATGATCCCAAATTATCCAAATATATGATTGAAGTTCCGGAAATGTTTACCCGCGGGGTCAAGTTTAACCCCAATTTCTCTCTTGCCGACGGCCGCAAACCTTTTTCCGACAAACGAGTCCGTCAGGCTTTCAATTATGCCGTCAACCGGGATCTGATTGTTGAGAAATATGCCAAGGGAAAAGCCTATGCCGCCAGAGGGTTCCTTGCCCCTACCACACCGGGTTTTACCAAGGATTGCAAAAGCTATCCCTTTGACCCTGCAAAGGCAAAACAATTAATGAAGGCAGCCGGTTATGAAAAAGGATTCGAAGTAACCGTCCTGGCCGGAACCAGCCCGGAATACGGTGCCGGCGTTATTGAGGCGGCCACGCCTTTTTTAAAGGCTGTGGGCATTAATGTAAAAATTGATAAAGTTGAAAATGCAGTTCTGTTTGAAAAATATCAAAAGGGTGAATTCCAGGCCTGTATCGCATCACACAGCTCAGGACCGGACCCCATCACGTCTTTGCATCGGTTTCACTCCACCAATCCCCGGTTCAAAAAAGCCGGAGAGACGTCTCTGAAGATCGACAGTTTTGAGCAGGCGCTGGATAAGGCCGCAGCCACCAGAGATAAAAATGCCCAGATGGCCCTTGTCAAAACTGCCAATGACATTCTCACCGATGAAGCCATTATGTGGTTTTACAACTATAACAAGGCGGTCATCGGCTATCAGCCCTGGGTTCATGATATGGAGGCAGTGGGTCCTGAAATGATGTACCAGCATCTTGAAAATGTCTGGGTGGATGAAACCTCGCCCAGAGCAAAATAAGTATTTATATTGGTTATTAAATAATGATACGTATCTTTCACCTTTGCCGGAGAGGCTGTTTTTCCGGCAAAGGTGAATTACCTGTAATCAAATACTGGTGGATTAACCGAACCGGCTTTTATGGCAGCATTTTTCATACGACGTGTTTTACAGTTTTTTCCCACCGTTATCGGCACCTCTTTTATTATTTTTGTGTTGCTGAACGTTCTTCCCGGCAGTGCCGCCCTCATGTCCGGGGGAAAGGAGATTCTGTCTCCCGAAGTGATTGAAAGGCTGGAAAAAAAATGGGGTCTGGATAAACCCTTTCATATCCGGTATCTGAGTTATATGGCCGGCCTTATCAAAGGAGATATGGGAATTTCCTTTCTTCGGGGACAAAAGGTTTCCGATATCATTGGCAACCGCCTGTGGCCCACCCTGAAGCTGGCCTTGACCGCCTTGGCCATTGCCTGTCTTGCAGGAATCCCCCTGGGGTTTTATTCGGCTCTGAGGCAGGGAACCTGGGTGGACACGGTGACCATGGTAGGCGCTGTTTCCGGCGTTTCCATGCCTCAGTTCTGGTCTGCTCTTTTGTTCATGTATCTTTTTTCCGTTGTTTTAAAATGGCTGCCCACCTTTGGGTATGGGAATGGTGCTGTTAAACACCTCATCCTGCCCGCCGCTACCCTTGGCATCGGCTATATGGCGCTTTTGGCCCGGACGACACGGGCGGCTGTCATTGATGTGCTGACCCAGGATTATATCCGCACAGCTCACGCCAAAGGACTGTCATCTTTTTTTATCAACCGGAAGCACGTTTTCAGGAACACTCTGGTGCTGCTTCTCACCACCATCGGCATGCAGTTCGGTTCTCTGATGGGGGAAACCGTGGTTGTTGAAACAGTTTTTGCATGGCCCGGCATCGGGTCATTGATGGTGGAGTCTATTTTTTTGAGAGACACGCCGGTGACTCAAGGGTGTGTCATGCTGATTGTTTTTGTATACATGAGCGTCAACCTCAGCGTGGATCTTCTCTATTCCGTGGTTGATCCAAGAATAAGGTATAATTAGGGACCAAAGCCATGGCAGGATGGAAAAAAATCAGAAAAAGAACAAGTCTTATGGCCGGATCGATTATTGTCCTTTTTATTGTCGGGATGGCGTTATTTGCACCATTCCTTGCCCCCTACCATCCAACGGAAGATGCAAATATCATGTATTCAGAGCAGCCCCCGAGCAGGCAGTTCTGGCTTGGTACGGATGAACAGGGCCGGGATATCCTCTCAAGGGTGATTTATGGCTCCCGGATATCCTTGAGCGTAGGGCTTTTCACCCAGTTTATGAACAGTGTCATCGGCATTTTCATGGGACTTATGGCAGGATATTTCGGAAAATGGATAGATGATCTGATCATGGGCATCACCAATATTCTTTTATCCATTCCCACTCTGGTGTTTGCATTGGCTGTGATGGCCTTGATGGGCCCGGGGCTGATCAATGTCTATATTGCCCTGGGTGTCACAAACTGGTCCTATTCCTGCCGCCTGACCCGGTCCCAGGTTTTATCGGCAAAAAATCTGAATTATGTAAAAGCCGCCAAAGCACTGGGATATGGCAAGTATCGCATCATGTTCACCCAGATTCTGCCCAATATCATGGGACCACTGTTGGTCATCTCCACCCTGGGTGTGGCTGCCGCTATTCTTCTGGAAGCCGCACTTTCCTTTTTAGGACTGGGTGTCCAGCCGCCGACACCGAGCTGGGGAGGAATGCTGGCAGGCGCCAGGGAAAAACTCTTTACAGCACCCTGGATATCCATTTTTCCCGGAATTGCAATTTTTCTTTCCGTGCTGGGTCTTAATCTTTTCGGTGATGGGCTAAGAGATATCCTTGACCCGCATATCACCCGGCAAAAATAAAATACTTATGGAAAAGACCGAAATTTCATCCAATTCACCGCTTCTCAGGGTAGATCATCTTCATACTTCTTTTTATACCCTTGATGGTGTTATAAAAGCGGTCAATGATGTTTCATTTGATCTGAACAAGGGAGAAACACTTGGAATCGTAGGAGAATCCGGTTCCGGTAAAAGCGTAACCGCGCTGTCTGTCATGCGGCTTCTCAAAAGCCCGCCGGCAAAAATTGAGCAGGGCCGGATTCTGTTCAATGATACGGATCTTTTGCTGCTGCCCATGGACCAGATGAGAAATATCAGGGGCAACCGAATCTCCATGATCTTCCAGGAGCCCATGACATCACTGAACCCTCTTTTCTCTATTGGAGACCAGTTGTCCGAGATGTTTATCAGGCATCGGGCAGCAAGCCGGAAAGAAGCATGGGGCCGCTCCATCGAGATGCTGGCCAAAGTCCAGATCCCTTCTCCTGAAAAGCGGGCCAAAGAATTTCCCCACCACCTGTCCGGCGGGATGCGGCAGCGGGTGATGATTGCCATGGCCCTGGCCTGTGATCCGGAAATGATCATTGCAGATGAACCCACAACCGCTCTTGACGTGACCATACAGGCCCAGGTCATTGATCTGATGATGAAATTAAAACAGGATTACGGGACCGCCATCCAAATGATCACCCATGACCTTGGTGTGATTGCCGAGATTGCCCAGCGGGTGGTGGTCATGTATGCAGGCCAGGTGGTGGAAGAAGCCGATGTGATGTCTATTTTTGAAACCCCCCGGCACCCCTACACAAAAGCATTGTTGAAGTCTGTACCCAGGCTGGGGGAAGCATCTGAATTTGGCAGAAACAGGCTTCAGGAAATAAGGGGAATTGTACCGAGCCTGGCAAATCTGCCGCCCGGATGCCATTTTTATCCCAGGTGCGCCCATGCAGCACCCTTATGCCGGGAATCGCAGATTGACCTCATGGAAATTCCCGAGGGTCGTCGGGTAAGGTGTATACGGCATGCTGAACTACAACATGAATGAACCGTTGTTACAGGTAGAAAATTTAAAAGTCCATTTTCCGGTGTCAGAAGGCGTCCTGCAACGCTCAAAAGGTTATGTATACGCTGTAGACGGCGTTTCCTTTTCCCTGAACAAAGGGGAAACACTGGGCGTGGTCGGAGAAAGCGGCTGCGGCAAAACAACCATGGGAATGGCCATTATCAATCTTGTCCGCATTACCGGCGGAAAGATCATTTACAAGGGCCTGGATATTTCCAATATATCAAACATGTCCATGCCTGATCAGATGCGTATCAGAAAAGAATTGCAGGTCATATTTCAGGACCCCTATTCTTCCTTGAACCCCCGGATGACCCTGAATCAGATTTTAAGCGATCCCATGAAGCTTCATGGCCTGTATCCGGGCAAAGAACGCCAGGAACGGATCAATTTTATCCTGAACACTGTAGGGCTGACCCTTGAACAGCGCAATAACTATCCCCATGAGTTTTCAGGCGGCCAGCGGCAGCGGATCGGGATTGCCAGGGCCTTGTGTCTTGATCCCCAGGTGATTATCGGGGATGAGCCCGTATCTGCCCTGGATGTTTCCATTCAGGCCCAGATTATCAATCTTTTAATGGACCTTCAAAAGGAATTCAATCTTTCCTATATCATCATTGCCCATGATCTGGCCGTGGTGGAGCATGTGTCCAACCGCATCGCCGTCATGTATCTGGGCAGGATCATTGAAACCGCCCTATCAGCCGATATATACCGGGAATCACGCCATCCTTATACCCAGGCTCTTTTGTCGGCCGTACCTGTTGCAGAGCCCCGTGCGAAAAAAAACCGGATACTCCTGGAAGGAGATGTCCCAAGCCCAAGACGCCCACCCCCGGGATGCGGATTCCACCCCCGGTGCCCCATGAGAAGCACGGATTGTGACGTCATTACACCCGAACTAAGACTGATCGGAGACAATCATTATGTGGCCTGTCATTATGCATGATCAGATCAAAGCCCTCCTGCCGGATATCGTCAGAATCAGAAGGCATATCCATGCTCATCCGGAAATCGGGGAGGATCAACCCCAGACAGTCGAATATCTGGCGAATGAGTACAAGGGCATGGAAGTGGATATGCGGTACGGGAAAGACCATGTGGGGCTGGTGGTGGATATTCACGGCCGGATGCCCGGTCCGACACTCGGGTTCAGGGCTGACACCGACGCCCTGGAAATAAAGGAAACCCTCCACCCTGACCATGTCCCCAACCGGTCCGGGTTCCGTTCCACGGTTGAAAATTTTATGCATGCCTGCGGTCACGATGCCCACAGCGCCATCCTGGCCGGGTTTGGAAAGCTGGTTCATGCCAACCGGGACAAACTGAAAGGCAATGTAAGGCTCCTGTTTCAACCCGGAGAAGAAGGGTATTACGGTGCCGCCCGCATGGTAAAGAAAGGGTATCTGGATGGCGTAGACCGCATGTTTGCCTTTCACTGTCATTCCGGGCTTAACACAGGGCAGGTGGCCTATCGAAAAGGCAGCATCATGGCTGCCGTGGATGTTTTCATGGTTAAAATCAAAGGCAAGGGCGGGCATGGGGCATCCCCCCATACGGCCACGGACCAGGTCCTGGCCCTTTGCCGTACGGTTGAAAATCTCCAGGCCATAGTCTCCCGGCGGCTTGATCCCCTGGCGTCGGCTGTTGTTTCCGTCTGCTATCTTCAGGCCGGAGGCCGGGAAATAAAGGCCGTGATGCCGGCTGAGGTGGAATTCGGGGGAACGGTCCGGACCCTGGATGCAGGAGTTAGAGAATTTATAAAAAAAGAATTTTACACTATATGTGACTCCAGTGTGAAATCGGTCCATCCCAAATGCGAAATAGAACTGGATTACCATTACGGATATGATGAAACCGTAAATGATGCAGATACCGTTGATCGGATAACGGCCATCTTATCCGGCACCATGGCCCCGGCAGATCTTAACGCCTCTTTTACTCCCCTGCTTGGTTCCGAGGATTTCTCAGCCATGCTGAAAAGAGTGCCGGGCGCCATGATGTTTTTCGGGTCAACACCGAAGGGAATCGATCCGAATACGGTTCCCTTTGCCCACAACCCTGATTTTGATATTGATGAAAAGTCTCTTGAAACAGGGGTCAGGGTGTTCAGTGATATTGCATTCAATTATTAATCCTTCCGGAAAAAACATCCATGGGATTTCCAGGGCTGCATAAAAATCTTTCAGGTTCTGTTCTGATCGTGGATGAAATTCCCGGAAGGATCACAGGCAATGATGAAGAACCACCCGGGAGAATTTTACATATGGACCAGCTGGGAAATACATTATGGGAGTCTTTTGATTTCAAGATGCCTTATGATGCCGTACCCCTGGAAGATGAGACCTATCTGGTCAATATCATCCGGGATAAGGCCGTGTGGCATGTGAATCGCAAAGGAGAAAGACTAAACCGGATTCTGGTAGGCGGATATCCCTGCAGCACACAGCTGCTGCAGGGCGGCGACATCCTGGTTTCGGGCTGGGATTATCACCTGCCCGGTTTTGTCAGAAGATTCAATGACCAGGGACGGATCACCTGGTGCTGCGAAGGCCTGAAATGGCCGTGGAAGGCCGAACTCCTGAAATCCGGAAATGTTCTGATCGCCGATGCCGGAAGGCGTCATGTCATCGAGGTGGATGAAAACGGAACCATGGTCTGGGAAATCGGCAATCTGGGTCCGGAAAACCCGAAACTCTGGGACGCCCTTGGCCCGGTTTACTGCCAGCGGCTGGAAAACGGTCATACCCTGATATCGGTTCGCGGCCACAGCCAGGTTATTGAAGTGACGAATGCAGGAGATATTATATGGGAAATCGGCAGCGATATGCTTTGCAATCAATATGCTGCCGTCCGTTTGAAGAACGGTAATACCCTCATTGCCGACAGCGGGAATTTCAGGATGATTGAAGTAAGCCCGGAAAAAAAGATCGTCTGGGAGCTTTCGGGTCTTGGGTATCCGGCAAAGGGATATCGTTTTTAACAGGAAAAAAATTATGAATCTTGCACTGATATCATCCCGGATTTTTACCGGTAATCCCCTTCAGCCCATGGCAGAGGCTCTTTTGATAAAAAGCGGCAGAATTGTTGCAGTGGGGCCCAATGCCCTGATTGAGCCTTTAATAGATACGAATACTAGGGTTTTGTCCCTGCCCGGCAGGCTGGTGACGCCCGGGTTTACGGATGGGCACTGCCATTTTGTCAACCAGGGTATTCAACTTCAGAGGACCGATCTTCGCGGCGTCCAATCCCTTGATGCATGCCGGCAAAAAATCAGACAGGCAGTCAATTCTGCTTCTCCTGAAGAATGGATTGTGGGGCGGGGCTGGGATGAAAACCAATGGCCGGACGGAAAAACTCCCACCCGCCATGACCTTGATGATATCTCGCCTGAAAATCCGGTAATGATGAAGCGGGTCTGCGGTCACAGCATCTGGGTTAATTCAAAGGCCCTTGCTGTTTCCGGAATTACGTCCGGTACCCCTGATCCGGCCGGTGGAAAAATTGATAAAGCCCCTGTTACAAAAATGCCGACCGGCATCATCAGGGAAGTATTCAGCCTTATCGATTGCCATATCCCACCCTTAACCGAAACCAGTTACCGCAGAGCCGCCCTTGCCGCTCAAAAGGAAGCGCTCTCCTATGGCATCACATCGGTTCATTCCTGTGAAGGCCTTTCGGAATGGTCTGTGCTTTCAGCGCTTGAAAAGGAAAATCAACTAAAGGTGAGGGTCTATCATCTTTTGCACCCTGAAGATCTTGAAGCTGCCGATAAAAATCATATTCAACCCTGGGTCCCCAGGGACCGTCTCTGGTTTGACCGCATCAAACTCTATGCCGACGGATCTCTGGGTGCCGGCACGGCATATCTCCACAAGGCCTATGAAGGCGAGCCGGATAATTTTGGGATAGCCTTTCTGACCCGAAAAGAAATTGAGGAAAGGGTGTCCGAGGCTTACAACAGAAATTTTGATGTGGCCATCCATGCCATTGGAGACAAAGCTGTTAGCAATTCCCTTGAGGCAATCCAAACTGCCAGAGGCAGATACCTGGGCCCCCACAGGGACCGGATTGAGCATGTCCAGCTTATTAGGCCTGAAGACCTCAGGGTATTTAGGGAGCTGAATATCACGGCATCGGTCCAGCCTGTTTTTTTCCCGTCAGATAAAAGCATGGCCGAAATAAAATGGGGTGAGAACCGCTGCCGCACCGCCTATGCATGGAAATCCCTTTTAAAGGCCGGGATTGCCCTTCAGCTTGGGTCCGACGCCCCGGTTGAGCCCTTTAACCCGCTCCTGGGAATAAAGGCGGAGCTCCTGCGTGCCGCCCTGACAGCAGAAGAATCAGACATATGGAGATCACACGAAACTCTGACATTGGATGAATGCATTCAGGGGTTTACGTCTCAGGCGGCCTGGACAGCCCGGCGGGAAACCGACCTGGGAGCCATAATGCCTGGAAAGCTTGCAGATTTGACAATCTTTCATCAAGACCTTTTCAGTCTTCCGGTAATGACTCTGGATTCAGTAAGCGTCGAACTGACAATCATAAACGGGGAAATCGTTTATCAAAAGGACCAGTCCGTTTAAAAGAGCTTTACAACTCTTATAAAATTGTATATAAATTCACTAATTATGTATATTAATGCAATATGGGAAAGATTTTATTTGATTTATACAATGACTGATTCAATATAAATTATTAATAATTCAATATTGTTAACTTGATATATGTGGTTTTAGCGATGGGGGGTCAATCATTAATAAATATACAATTTTATTGATATTATGAATTATTCAAACCACCATGGTGACAGAGTGTTGATATCCGCGATATAGGAAAAATAAATTACAGGAGGGAAGTCTTTTGGAATACAGATATCTTGGTAATTCAGGGCTGAAGGTCAGCAGATTGTGTCTTGGCGCCATGACATTCGGATGGGAAACTCAGGAAAAGGAAAGCCGCCAATTGCTGGACAAATTTGCTGAAATCGGGGGCAATTTCATTGATACGGCTGATATCTACGCAGAAGGCGAGTCAGAATCCATCATCGGCCGTTGGATGAAAGACCGTTCAAGAGAGGATATGGTCATTGCAACCAAAGTCCGTTTTGAGACAGACCGTCATGTGAATGGAACCGGGCTGAACCGCAAGCACATGCTGTCTGCTGTCGAAAACAGCCTGAAGCGATTAAAAACCGATTATATTGATATTTACCAGGTGCATTGCTGGGATGACGGAACCCCGCTTGAAGAAATCCTGGTGACCTTAGACCGGCTGGTTTCAAGCGGCAAGGTTCGGTATATCGGTGCAAGCAATTTTACAGGATGGCAGCTTCAAAAAGCAATGGATCTGAGCCGGCATCTCGGGAAAGAAAAATTTATTTGCCTGCAGGCCTTGTATAATCTCCTGGACCGGTTTGTGGAATGGGATATCATCCCGGTGTGTAAAAATGAAGGGCTTGGTCTTTTGTGCTGGAGTCCCCTGGGCGGCGGCTGGCTGACCGGAAAATTCCGGCGGGGCATGTCGGGCCCGCCAGCGGACAGCCGTGTGAATCAGGCAGAAAGAGAAGGATGGAGCGAATCCTGGACCAATTACAACTCAGAAAAAACCTGGCAGATCCTGGATACGTTTCTTGATATTGCCGAAGAAATCGGCCGGTCACCATCCCAGGTTGCCATCAACTGGCTTTTAAATCAATCGGCCGTGGCCTGCTCTATCATAGGTGTCCGCACCTTTGCACAGTTCGAAGATAATACCAAAGCCATTGAATGGAATCTTGAAGAGGATCACATCAAACAATTGAACAAAGCGAGTGAACCGGATGTACCTAGATATCCATATGGTTTTATAAACCGTTTCAAACGCTGATAAGGAGGATGGTAATGAAATATGTAAATCTTGGAAAATCCGGGCTCAAAGTCAGTGAGCTCTGTCTTGGGACAATGACCTATGGAAGAGAAACAGATGAAGCGAAAAGCCACCGGATGATGGATATATTTATGGCAAAAGGCGGCAATTTCATTGATACAGCCGATGTCTATGTAGACGGGACAACGGAAGGGATCGTGGGCCGCTGGATGAAAACCAAATTGCGGGAGGATATTGTACTTGCAACAAAGGTCAGTTTTGACACTTCCTATTACGGACCGGGAAACGGGCCGAACTATTCCGGTAACGGAAGAAAACATATCATGGATGGGATCGAACAAAGCCTGCGTAATCTTCAAACAGATTATGTCGATTTATATCTGCTTCATTGCTGGGATGAAAGAGCTCCCCTTGAAGAAACGCTGACGACCATGGATCAATTGGTCAGAAACGGCAAAATCCGTCACTGGGGAATTTGCAATTTTCTTGGCTGGCAGCTGCAAAAAGCCGTAGATCTCTGTCAGATCATGGGCTTGATCAAACCCATTACCTTGCAGGCCTGTTACAACCTTCTGGATAGACAGTTGGAGTGGGATGTTCTGCCGGTCTGTAAAAATGAGGGGCTGGGGTTAATGTGCTGGAGTCCCTTGGGCGGCGGATGGCTGACCGGTCTTGTCCGGCGCGGGAGCAAAGGAGCCCCAGAAAACAGCCGGATTGACAGAGCCACAAAGGCAGGGTGGAGCGAAGCCTGGGAAAATTATGACACCGAACAGACATGGAGAACCCTGGATGAATTTTTCGCCATTGCACAAGAAATCGGAAAAACACCTTCCCAGCTTGCATTGAACTGGCTTTTACAGCAACCCGTCGTAACAGCCCCGATCACAGGAGCCGAAACCATTGAGCAGCTTGAAAGCAATCTGGAAGTTGTTGAATGGTCCATCAGTGAAGATCAATTAAACCGGCTGAATGTCGCCAGCGAGCAAAAACCGCCACGATACCCCCATATCTTTGTCAGAAGATTTAATCCGGGCATGGTGAATTTTCTGCGCAGCTAAGGCATGGACAGTTTATTTCAGCCTTTTGTACTGGGCCCTATAACGCTGCGCAACCGTATGGTTATGCCAGCCATGCTGACCAATTTTGCAACACAGGATGGCCGTGTGACCCGCGGCCATCTTGAATTTTTCTCCAAACGGGCCAAAGGAGGGGTTGGAATGATCATTGTTGAACCGGCCTATGTAAATTTACAAGGCCGGTTCGACAAATTTCAAACGGCTATCTCCCATGACACACATCTGCCGGGGCTTAAAGAATTGGCAGCCGGCATTAAACAATATGGAGCTGCGGCTGCCGTTCAACTTCATCACGGCGGAAAAAACTGCAGCACAGCCCTTACCGGCTGCCAGGCCATCTCACCCTCACCCATTCCCGCACCAGGACTCGATATGCCCAAAGCCGCAACAAAAGAGGAATTGAAAAATGTGGTGGGCTCTTATCGAAAGGCTGCGCAAAGGGCTTTTTCAGCCGGGTTTGACTGTGTGGAAATCAGTGCCACAACCGGGGGGCTTTTGGGCCAGTTCATCTCACCGGCTCACAATAAAAGGGAAGATGAATATGGAAAAAGCTTTAAAAACCGCACCCGCCTTCTCAGAGAAGTGCTTGAAGCTGTCATGGCTGAAGTCGGGAATAAAATGGCCGTGTTATGCCGGTTCAACAGCACGGAAGATCCAAGAATTGTCAACGGGATTACACTTGAGATAAGCCGTCAGGTTGCCAAAACAGTTGAAAATGCTGGAGTTCATGGCATTCATGTGTATGTGGACTATGATGGCGCTCCAGCGCCGATAACCCAGCGACCCTTAAAAGAGGCAGCGCTCATCGATTTTACAAGAGCAATCAAAAAAGCCGTCAATATACCGGTCATTGCAGTGGGCCGCATCACTCCGAAAAAAGCAAGACAGGTTATTGACTCCGGAACGGCCGATCTTGTGGCTTTTGGAAAAGCCTTGATTGCAGACCCTGATATTCCGAATAAAATACAAGAGAACCGTCTTGATGATATTGTTCCCTGTATCGTTTGTTTGAGATGCATTGATGCAGTCCGTGTTGAAAAGACCATTGAGTGCACGGTAAATCCCAAAGCAGGACATGAAAGCGGCCCAGACCCCCGGCCATCTGTCTTGCCAAAAAGGATTTTGATTGCCGGAGGCGGCCCTGCCGGAATGACAGCCGCCTTAACTGCCGCATCGTTTGGGCACAGGGTCTTTCTTTATGAAAAGACAAAGCGTCTGGGGGGCGCCATGAAGCTGGGGGTTATTTTTAACCCTGAACTGAAAGCCTTGATTGACTATTTCCATCGTGAAATCAAGCGCTCTGATATCGAGGTTCATCTTGGAAAAGAAGCCCATACAGCCTTGGTTGAAAAAAAACAATTTGATACAGCCATCATTGCCACCGGCGGCAAAGCCATTGAAGCGGACTGCTCCTTTGATATGGGAGTAAAAAAACCGTTGAGCACGAAGGAATTCACAGGGCTTTTGAACGGGAAAATACCCATTGGCAGAGGCCTGGTTGAAACCCTCTTTTGGAAAGCAGCAAGCTTTTTTCTGACCTGTTTTTATCATCCGTCCCTGATACGGTTCTTCCTAAAATTCCCATTCCCGGTGGGAAAAAATCTTGTGATTCTGGGCGGTGGTTTTGCCGGTGGGGAAATCGGTCTTTTTTTTGCGGAAACAGGCCGGAACGTGACCCTTCTTGAAGAGTCGAACACCATATTTTATGATATGGGCCCGACGGCGAGAGCGATTTATCTTGCCAAGGTCAATCAATCATGCCTCCGCCTTTTAATTAAGGCAAAAATTAACCATATAATGAAAAATGAGCTCCAAATTGAGCATGAGGGCAATAATGAATCGATCCCGTGCAGTACCATCGTCATTGCAAAAGGCCTGGGCCCGGAAAGAACTATTGAGGCTTCTATTCTGAATAAAATACCGCAAGTGCTTGTCATTGGAGATTGCGCATCACCCGGTAAAATAATGGAAGCAATATCTGCCGGATATAAGGCCGCAGTTGCAATCAACGGTAAATGATTCTTTATCTTGCAGAAATATTTTACAGGGAGGTTTATCATGGCATCCGGAGATTTTAAAATTACGGTATTGAAGAGAACCTATTATCCTGACCTTGTGGGGGCCTATTGTCAGGTTGACCCCGGCCCCTGCTCAAAATTTACCGACGGCCAGGAAATTTATTGCAGCCTGGCTCAACAGCCGCAAGGATTTTGCAGCTGGGCCTGGAATGATATCCATAAAATATGCCTGACCTTTAATCAGGGCGGTAAATTCAATCGGGGCTGGATGAAAGATGAAAACACCATGATAACCTGTTGTACAGATGGACTTCGCCCGGTTATTTTCAAAATAGAAAAAATTGATGATATCTAAATTTCAATAAAATCATTGACAAACCAGATACTGTTTAAGTAATACAGGCATGTTATTTCACTAGGGGTGCTTTTTTTAATAAGGCTGAGAGAAGCTTGATCTTCAACCCTTGGAACCTGATACGGTTAATACCGGCGTAGGGAAAGTGTATGAATCAACCGCTCCTGTTTTTTTATCCTTTCTTTAATTCCGGACAGTTTAAAGCCATTCGCCAGGTCCCAAAAAAAATTGGAATTATGCTCAAGGGAGGTGTGATGGATATCCATCTGAACGGAGAAAAAAAAATATCAAATGCCAGGACCCTTATGGATCTTATAAAGGAACAGGGTCTTGAACCATCTTCCCTTATTGCGGAAGTCAATTTTACGATCATTCCCCAGAAGGCCTGGGAAAAACTTCCTGTAAGATCAGGGGACACGATTGAACTATTAAGCTTTGTGGGAGGGGGATAAGATGCAGGTTTTGGAAAAAGATACACTTGTGCTGGGTGGCATTGAATTTAAAAGCCGTTTGTTTACAGGCACAGGTAAATTTTCATCAAATGAATTGATCACCCCCATGCTTGAGGCAAGCGGGTCTCAGATGATTACCGTGGCGCTTCGAAGGGTGGACCTTTCAGGCAGGAGTGAAAACATTTTAAATTTTATTGGGCCGCAGCTTACCCTTTTGCCCAACACTTCCGGGGCCAGAACCGCAGAGGAAGCGGTCCGAATTGCCCGGATCGCTAAGGAGGCGGGCTGCGGAAATTTTATAAAAATAGAAGTCATCACCGATATGAAATATCTTATGCCGGACAACCATGAAACCGTCAGGGCCACTGAAATTCTGGCCAAAGAAGGCTTTGTGGTGCTTCCCTATATGATGCCCGATATTACCGTGGCCCGGCGGCTCTATGATGCCGGCGCTGCGGCCGTCATGCCCCTGGGATCACCCATCGGCTCCAACCAGGGGCTTGAAATGAAACCCATGATCAGGCGGATTATCGAGATGAGCAAACTTCCCGTTGTGGTGGATGCCGGTATCGGCAGACCTTCTCACGCGGCCGAAGCCATGGAAATGGGGGCTGCCGCCGTTCTGGTCAATACGGCCATTGCCACAGCCAATGATCCTGTCAAGGCCGGCATGGCTTTTTCCCTGGCCGTTAAAGCCGGCCGGATGGCTTATCTTTCCGGTATGGCGGGAAAAAAAGAAAATGCGGATGCATCCTCCCCTCTGACCGGGTTTTTAAGGCAATGACCATGGGATTTCTTGATACGGCGGCTCAATATGAATCTTTTGATTTTGACGGATATTTTAATTCCGTTACCCGGAATCAGGTCCTGCAAACGCTTGAAAAGGAAAACCTTGATCATTATGACCTTTTGAATCTGTTATCCGAACCGGCTACAGAGATTCTGGAAGACATGGCCAAAAAGGCAAGAGAAACGACGCTCCGGCATTTCGGCAAGACCATCGGCCTTTATGCACCCCTGTATATTTCCGATTACTGTTCCAATCATTGCACCTATTGCGGTTTTAATCACTCTACCCGGTTTGACCGGACAAAATTGTCCATGGATCAGATCGAAGCCGAAGCCAGGGCAATTTCCGATACAGGCATCCGTCATGTCCTGATGCTGACGGGAGAAGACCCGGTGCAGACCCCGTTGTCGTATCTTGAGGAGGCCGTGTCAGCCCTGAAAAAGTATTTTTCATCCATTTCCCTTGAAATTTATCCTCTGGATGAGGATGCCTATCGGGTGTTGATCCGGGCCGGTGCAGACTCCCTTACGGTTTATCAGGAGGTTTACGACCGGATGATTTACAGGGAAGTCCACCCAAAAGGGAGAAAAGCAGATTATGAATATCGCCTTTCAACACCTGAAAGAGCTGCCCGGGCAGGATTCCGGGCTGTTAATATCGGCCCTTTGTTCGGTCTTGGCAATCCCCGGACCGAAGCTTTCATGGCCGGGCTTCATGCCCGATACCTGGAAAAGGAATTTTTGGATGTGGAAATATCTTTGTCCCTTCCCAGGATGAGAAAGGCGCCCGGCGGGATTAATCCGAAAAATATTCTGACCGATATGGGATTTGTTCAAACCATGCTGGCTTTTCGCCTCTTTATGCCAAGGCTCGGCATTACCATTTCCACCCGGGAGTCTGCCGCATTCAGGGACAGACTGATTCATCTGGGGGCAACCCGGTATTCCGCCGGGTCCAGAACCGGTGTGGGCGGATATGCCACGAGCTGTGAAACATCAACCGTCCAGTTTGAAATCACCGATGACCGAAGTGTGGCCCAAATCTGCGAGATGATCCGGGAAAGCGGGTATCAGCCGGTGTTTAAGGATTGGGAGAGGGGATGATGAAAATCGGCATTGCCGGTATTGGCGGAATCGGCTCCAATGTGGCCAGGCACCTGGCCCAGGCCAGGGTCGAATCCATAAAGATTGTGGATCAGGATCTTGTGGAAGAATCAAATCTGAACCGCCAGTTTTACAGGATATCCCAGGTGGGCAGGAAAAAAACAGACAGTCTTGAGGAAAACCTAAGGGAAATTTTTCCCGGCATAACCATTGAAAAAACAGACATGACCATTGGGCCGGGAGATGCAGAAGCATTATTTTCAGACTGCGATATGGTTGTGGAGGGATTTGATGACAAGACCCTGAAAAAAATGATCATTGAAGAGCTTGGCCCAACCGGTAAGCTCCTGGTATCTGCCTCAGGTATTGCCGGAAGGGATATGACCGGCATAACCATAAAAAAAATGGGTAATTGCCATATTATTGGGGATTTTGTGTCGGATCAAAACAGCCATGAGCTTTTCGGGCCAAAAATTACCCTTGTTGCAGCTCATATGGCCGGAAAAGTGCTTGCCTGTATAAAGGAAAAAGGAAATGAATAAAACACGAAAGCTTCCGCAGGGAATCTATGGCATACTTGGAGAGCGGTTTTCCCTTGGCCGCACCAATGCCGAAACGGCAAGACAGATGGTGGAGGCAGGAATCGATGTGCTCCAGTACCGGGAAAAGCTTAAAGATAAAAGCCTGAAACAGATATATGAGGAATGCTGCGAAATAAGGGAAATTACCGGAAAGGCCAAGGTGCCGTTTATCATCAATGATTATGTTGAAATTGCCCTCATGGTGGAGGCTGACGGCATTCATCAGGGCCAGGACGATCTTCCGGTCCAGGCCGTCAGAAAAATCGCACCCGACATGATGATCGGCTGTTCCACCCATTCTCCGGGACAGGCAAAAAAGGCAATTGAAGACGGGGCGGATTATATCGGCGTTGGCCCCGTCTTTCCTACCCAAACCAAGGAAGATGTCTGTGATGCTGTCGGGCTTTCCTATCTTGACCATGTTGTGAAAACCCATGATATCCCCTTTGTGGCCATTGGCGGAATCAAAATCGATAATCTCAGAGAAGTCCTTTCACGTGGGGCAAAAACCGTGTGCCTGGTCACGGAAATCATCGGTGCAAGAAATATTGAAAAAAGAATCAGGGAAATCAGAAAGAGTTTTAATTTTTTTCGATTATGAGTATTTTTTGAATTTTTTATATGATATGGTTTTTCATTCGTAAAAATGATCGAAAATATCTATCAGAGTAACAAATTTTTTAACCTATGGAAAAAAATGGGTTTAACACAAAAAAACTATGCCCGATAACCGGGCTTCCGGTGAAAACAGATCCTGAATGGGTGGATGTTTTTCTTGGCAACGGGTATTATTCAAGCTTTTCCCTCATCGGCGAGAGAATCTTATGTACTGCCCCTAAGGGGCAATTAAGCCCTGAGGGAATAACAGCCTTTTACGCAATGCGTGAAAAATATCTGAAAACCATTAATCTTTTGGGCAAACATTATGTTGAAATCCGGGATAACAGCCGGGTCACCGGCACCCCATCAAAAGAAGTCCGTGTTCTGGTCACGAGCCTGTTTTTAAAAGAAGTTGATGAGGGATGGTTGTCCGGGTACTGGATGTTTAATGCACCCATGCTCGTTAAGAATGCTTACAATGTCGGCATTCTCCTGAAAAAACCCGCGATACCTGTCAAAGCGGTAGATGATTATACCACAGCCATCACCAATGCCATTAACGTGCTTAAGTCAAAGGGAATTCCGACAGGGCTCCCGGAAGAAGAAATAAGGCGATATTCACGGGATGACTGGCAAATCGAGTTTGGCGATTATGGTATCAGGTTTGAGCTGATCGGTGATGACATTCTTTATAGTGATGCCCACGGCATTATAAAAGAAGACTATATTGACGGTTTTTTTTCACTTCATGAAAAAGTGATCAATGAGGCCGGGCTTTCTAAAAAAGCCGGATACTTTAAGATAATGAACTGGGAGAAAATAGAAAATACATCCTGGAAAGCAAGACAAATATACAGAAAAAGATTGGTGGAGTTTAACAAAAAGACGCCTTGCAGGCTGACGGTTATATTTGGGATGAACACCCTGATGAAAACCCTCATCAATATGAGCCGCATGCTGACCCCGTTTAAGGTCATTGTTACCGATAATCTGAGCCAGGCCTTAAGGATAATTGAAAAACAAAGGGAGATTCCTGCCAAATCCGATGATGCTTTCGCTCTTCCGGATATTCAGGCGGGAAAACCGGTCAATACAGTGGACCCGGATGAACTCAGGGATGAACTGCTCAAACATATCGGATCATTAAACTGGGATGAAAAAGGGATGTCTTCCGACAAAATACGCGAAGATCATCCGTTCAAGGAAGTCTTTCTGGCTCTGAATATTGTTAAAGGCGATCTGGACAATATTTTTGAAGAGCGGGCCAGGGCGGAACAGCACTTGAGACAGAGTGAAGAAAAATACAGAACCATCCTGGAAAATATAGAAGATGCCTATTATGAAGTTGATCTCAAGGGGAATTTTATTTTTTTCAACAAGGTTTTCCCAAGACTTATCGGCTATTCAGCCGACGATCTGATCCAAATGAATTATACCCGGATTGTTGCAAAAGAGTCGGCTGGAAATATATTAAAGGCATTCAATCTTGTATATTCTTCACATCGGCCGGAAAAGGAGTTCGGGTGTGAGCTGATCCATAAAAATGGTCAACGGCTTTATTGCGAGGTCTCCATTTCCCTGAAAAAGGATTTTCACAATCAGGTTATCGGATTCATGGGGCTTTTAAGGGATAAGACACAAAAAAAAGCCCTGGAGGATGAACTTGCCCATCACAGGGACAATCTTGAGAAGATGGTTGAGGAAAGAACTTTCCAGCTTAAAAAGGCAAATAATGATCTTGAAATTGAAGCCCATGAAAGAAATTATGCAGAGAAAATCAATGCCACGCTTTTTGAGATTTCCAATGCCGTTACCACCACTCACAGCCTTGATGAACTCTATGTATCAATTCACAAAAGTCTTAATGAAATCATGGAACTGTCCAATTTTTACATCGGTATCTATAATGAAAAAGAAGACATGATCCATGTTGCCTTTGAGGTTGATGAATTAGATGAAGGCATTAAGGAAATAAGGGAAATCTCCAGTTTAAGATCCCTTTCCAGCGAAGTGATTTTCGGGAAAAAGCCCCTGCTTTTGACCAGGGAAATGCTGGCCCTGAGAACAGATGAAAGGGCCGTCGTCGGAAAGACCCCCCTGGTCTGGCTGGGCGTCCCTCTTTTGATTCAGGACCGGATGATGGGTCTGATATCGGCCTATAGCTATTCTGACCCCGACTATTTTACAAAAAGAGACCTTGATATCCTGATCGCAGTCTCGAGCCAGATCGCCATTGCCATAGAAAGAAAACAGGCTCTGGACGATCTGCAGATCAGGGAAGAGAAATACCGGCGGCTCATAGAGACAACATCGGCCGGGTACTGGCAGATTGGAAAAGACCGGCTGACAACGGATGTCAACCAGGCCATCTGCAAAATGATCGGGTATGATGCGCACGAGCTTTTGGGCCGGTCCCCTTTTGATTTTCTTGACCAGGACAGCGTAAAAACGCTGAAGGACCAGTTCTCCGTAATGACCACCACCCGTTACCGCAACTATGAGCTGACCTTTATCCGGAAAAATAAGGAAAAGTTCTATGCCATGCTTGATGCAACCTCTATTTTTGATGAAAACAAAGAATTTCAAGGATCTTTTGCAGTCATCACCGATATTGGGCTGCGCGTCAAGGCAGAGGAAGATCTGAGCAGGGCCAGAGACCAGGCAGAGCAGGCAACCAAAGCAAAAAGCGAATTCCTTGCCAATATGAGCCATGAAATCCGTACCCCCATCAACGGGGTCATCGGCATGGCCGAACTGATGATGGATTCCAAGCTTGATGATCAACAGCGCAATTATTTAAAGACCATTTCCAATGAGGCGGATGCACTTTTGGGAATCATCAATGACGTGCTGGATTTTTCCAAAATTGAAGCCGGTAAACTGGAACTCGAAGAAATTCCCTTTAACCTGTATCATACGTTTGAAAATTTTGCCTCGGCACTTGCCATAAGGGCTGAGAAAAAAGGGCTTGAACTGGTTTCCTATCTTGCACCCGATGTTCCGGCCCTGATGATGGGAGACCCCGGGCGGTTGCGCCAGATCCTCATGAATCTCGTGGGCAATGCATTAAAATTCACCCATGAAGGTGAAATTTTTATTAAAGGTGAAAAACTCGATCAAAATGAGAACGAGATCTTCCTGAAATTTTCAGTCAAAGATACCGGCATCGGGATTCCAAAAGAAAAACAAGCCAAAATCTTTGAAAGTTTTTCCCAGGCCGACGGATCAACAACCCGGGAGTATGGGGGCACAGGGCTTGGCACCACCATATCAAAACAGCTTGTCGAGCTTATGGGAGGGGAAATCGGAATAGAAAGCGAACCCGGTAAAGGAAGCACCTTCTGGTTTACCGTCCGGTTCGGGTTGCAAAAAGAGGGTTTCCTGGAGTCAAAGGCATTGGCGGTCAGCTTAAAGGATTTGAAAATATTGATTGTTGACGATAACACCACCAACCGTTATATTTTAACAAAATATCTGGAGTTTTTCGGGTGTTTGCCTTTTGCTGCCATGAATGGAGAACAGGCCCTTGAGATTCTTGAAAAAATAACCCCGCAAAAAAACATTGACCTTGTGCTGATGGATTTTCAAATGCCCGGCATGGATGGATTCGGACTTGCCAGGGCCATCAGAAAAAACAAAGGCTTAAACCATATCCCCATCATCATGTTTTCCTCCATGGGAAAGCTCGGGGACAGCCATACGTGTAAAGAAATAGGAATACAGGGCTATTTGTCAAAACCTGTCCGAAGAAACGAACTAAAAATGACCATTGCTGCCGTTCTTGGATTCATTGAAAAATCCGAGACAGATACAAAAGACCTTGTGACAAGACATTCCATTGCCGATGAACAAAGAAAAAAGCTGTGGATTCTTCTGGTGGAAGATTATCCCACCAACCAGAGAATTGCAGAAAAAAACATCACCCAGGCAGGATTTAACATGGTCCTTGCCCAAAATGGCAAAGAGGCCGTGAGCATATTCAAAACCAGGAAATTTGATTTGATTCTCATGGATATCCAGATGCCTGTCATGGATGGGTATGAGGCCTCCCAAAAGATAAGGGATATTGAAAAGCAGTTGTCCGGACTCGAGTCTGTTTTAACAAGAGTTCCCATTATTGCCATGACAGCCCATGCCGTATCCGGTATCAAGGATAAATGCTTTCAGGCCGGCATGGATGATTATATTTCCAAACCCTTGAGGAGAGATGATCTTATTTCCATGATGGACAAATGGACACTTTCAAAGACCGGGAAAGCCAATGCCCTCTCAAGGACAGAAGCCCAACCCCTTGAAAAGAAGAGCCACCCCAATGCAAATGACCCCATTGATATTGAAACAGCCCTGAAAGAGTTTGAGAATGATCGAGCTTTTTTTGTACAGGTCCTGAATGAATTTGTTCAGACCGTGGGAGATCAGATCCTGAAAATCAAACAGGCCATTGATTTAAAAGATGCCGGCATCTTGAAACAGGAAGCTCATTCCATCAAAGGCGGATCAGCCAATCTGGCGGCGCATGAACTGTCAAAAGCTGCTGCAGCGCTTGAAGATATGGGAAAAACAAATCAATTTGAGCATGGCCAAGAGGCCTTTGAAATTTTCGAAGCCGCCTATCTCAGGCTTAAGAACTACACCATCCCTGCCTGAAAAATATTTTATTTCCATGCTTGTGTTGTTTTATTGACAAGAACAGGAAGGGTGCTGCCGGTAATTTCAAATTCTTCCATTCAATTTTTTTATATGATATGATGGCCCCGAAAAATGGATATGGGTGCTCACATCAAATCATAACCGTATGATAGACAGGAGTTGCATGAGAGAAGAATTAAAGGTTCCGCAGCGGATAGCGGCTGTTCTGGTTTACGGCCGGGCGCCGCTGGTGTTTGCAGGAATGGTGTTTGCCGTTGGGGTCATGTGGACCCACAGTTCAAATTTTTATATCCTCGGAGTGATCTGTTTTCTTGTCTCCATGTGTTTTGACTTTGTGGACAGATGGTTTTCCACGCGATTCGGTCAAAATTTCAAATTGGCGGATCTGGCGGACAGGCTCATGGACAAGCTGGTTTATGCCATCATTTTCCCTTTGTTGACCGCCGGAGCCATGTGGCGTCTTTTGAAGGTATCGCCTGAATACGCACGGGTGGAATTGCACCATGCCATTCTGGTTCTGTTATTGTGTATTGCCGTACTGATACGGGATAATTTCGCTCAGTTCATGAGAAAATTTTCCAGCAAAAGCCCTCATAAATCCGAAGAGATTCAGTATACACGACTGCGTCAAATTGTTGCAGCCCCTGTGGGTGCTCTGCTCTACATCTATATATTTTATATTCCGACTGCCGACCCGGGTTTTTTTTACGGATGGATGAGCAGCATCAGCCGCCTTCCCCTTCGCAACCTGGTTTTTATCGAGATCTTTTTTCTCATTATGATTTTCGGCTCCATCGCCATGAATTGCCGCAAATACGGATCCTTTTGTCTGGATGAAATTTGCCTGGGAGATGTGTCCCTCCGCAAACGGATTCTATCGGTATTTCCCAATGCATTGACCACCATGAATGCCTTAATGGGACTTTTGGCCGTGTTCTTTGCCTATCAGGGAAAAATCCGGGAAGCTTACCTCCTGTTAATGGGCGGTGCCGTATTTGATAAGGTCGACGGAGCCCTGGCAAGAAAGCTCGGCCTGACGGCATCAGCAGAAAATAGCACCAAAAAATTTAATATTACGTTTGGCGGCGTCATGGATGACATTGCAGACGCAGTGAGCTTCTGCATTGCTCCGGGATGGATATTTTATATTTTTCTTTCTGAAATCCAGAACCCGGTGATTCAACATCTGCCGCTGAAGTTGGTCGCGATAGTTTATATTTTATCCGGTTTTGCGCGTCTGACCTATTTTACCCTGGACAACAATCCCATTCCCGGGTTTTTTAAAGGGATGCCCACGCCTGCCGCAGCGCTCCTGGTCACAGCCCCCATGATCATGCTGGAAACTGCCGTGGATAATGTGACGGGCATGGTTGCTTTCTGGGGGATTTTCTGTTTTTGTCTTCTCCTTCTGGCGGCCGTCGTCATGAATCTATATCCTGTCCGCTATCTTCATATCGGCCGGTTCATGGACCGAAGACCCTGGTTTACACGGATCAACGTGATGGTTTTTCTTTTGTCCGTGTTCACCCCGTTTTTTGGTTATGTTGTCCTGGGGTACGGTCTTTTTTATCTTGTATCACCCCAATTTACCGGGAAAATCAACCCCGAGGACATCAGCGGGAAAAAATCTTGACAGGCAATATGGAGCCGGATCATGAATATCGATAACCGTTTTGTCGGCACAACGCTTAAGACATATCAAATAAAGATCGGCTCACGGGAAATCACCAATTATTCAGCAGCAATTGAGGACAACAACCCGAAGTATTTTGATGACGAAAGAAAAGAAGGGATTGTCTCCCATCCCATGTTCCCGGTGGCGGTTACCTGGCCGGTGGTAAGCCGTTTGGACAAATTCATAGAATCCAAAGACTTTCCCATGGAAGTGTTGATGACCCAGGTGCATTATACGGAACACCTGGTTTTGCATCGCCTCATGCGGCCCGGAGATAATCTGTCCATCAGTGGAATGATCAAAGCCTTGCTGCCCCACCGGGCCGGAACCCATGCCGTCATCAGCCTTGAGGCAAAAGATGCGGCCGGAACCCCTGTCTTTACAGAAACCATCGGTGCCATGCTGCGAGGAATATCCTGCCATGAAGGCGGCGTCTGCGGGGAAATTGCCCCTATCCCTGAAAACGATACCAAAGACGGGACCCTCTGGGCATCGGACGTTCCTATTGCACCTGAACGCCCCTATATTTATGACGGGTGCACCCAAATTGAATTTCCCATCCACACTTCCCCATCCTTTGCCCGGATGGTGGGTCTGCCGGGTATTATTCTACAGGGAACGGCAACTTTGGCCTATGCCATTCGGGAGCTGGTCAACCGTGAAGCAGACCAGGACCCTGAACGCATTGCAGAAATTGCCTGCCGGTTTTCCGGAATGGTCCGGCCCGGAACCGGTATCAGCATCTGCTGTACCGGCAGAAAAGTTCATGAAACCTATACAGATATATTTTTTGAAGTTCATAATTCTGATGAGGAAAAGGCGGTTCGCAACGGATACATAAAAATCAAAAACAGGGGGTAGCATGAGCCAGAATGACAGATTGCCGTTAGTCAACGATTATATCGACAAATGGGCCAAATTGCAGCCCCATGCCGTGGCCATGGTTCAGCACGAAGACGGCCGCAACATCACCTATAAAAAATTTCAAACCCTGATTGATTTTTTTGCTCTCCGGCTGCTGGATCTGGGTATTCAAAAAGGCGACCGGGTGGCCACCCAACTTGTCTTGCTTCCGGAACATATGGCCCTGATGTATGCCTGCTTTAAAATCGGAGCCATTTTTGCTCCCCTGGATCTTCGCCTGGGCGAGGATGAAGTGGTGCGGGACATCAATAAAATTGACGCCAAAGCCTTTTTCTTCTTAGGCAGCACCCCGGTCCGGGATTTTCGAAAAGTCGGAATGGCTGTAAAAAAAGGATGCCCTTCCGTCAGACACCTGGTTCAGTTTACTGCCGACCCCAAACCCGGAGATATTATTGAGGGGGCAGTGGCCATTGCCGATTGCATGAATAAACTCCGCCTCATATGGCTGAAACTCACCGATATGGTCACAGGACAGCTTCAAAAGGCGGCACAACAGGTGAACAAACGAACGCCTTCATTGATCATCTATACCACCGGCACCACAGGAGAACCCAAGCCTGCGGTACTCTGCCATGAAAACATCCTGGTTCAGAACCAGATCCTGGAGCGGGGCATTGATTATAAAGGTGAAAGAACCGATTTCTCAATTCTTGTCAATCTTCCCCCAAGCCATGTGGGCTGCATCACGGAGACCTTTATGACCACCATGTATATGGGGGGAAAAGCCGTCTTTTTAAGGATATTCGACACCAAGGCCACCCTGGAAGCCATTCAGCAGCATAAGGTCAAAGTCATCGGGCAGATTCCCACCATGTTCCGGATGCTCTGGAATTTTCCCGGATATGAGACCTATGATCTTTCAAGCCTTGAATTTGTTGCCTATGCCGGTTCTGCCGTGGACACTACCTTTCTGAAAAAACTGGCGCGCATGGCCCCGAAATTTGGTACCGGTATTGGCATGACGGAAAATGCCGGGTTTGCAACCTTCACACCAACCGGAATCCCAATTGAAGAAATGGCCGGGCAGGTGGGACAAGCCTTTGCCGATCTTGCCCCGGTCACGGTGCGGACCCCCATGAAATCGGACGGATCAGCCGGAGAAGAGCTTCTTGACGAAGAAATCGGCGAAATCTGTTACCATCCGCCCATTGTATTTTTAGGCTATTATAACCAGCCTGAAGAAACAAAAAAAACCATTTCCAAGGAAGGCATCCTTTATACTGGGGATCTCGGGTATTTTAAACAGATGTCCGGATATAAGGCCCTGTATCTTTCCGGCCGGAAAAAATTTGTCATCAAACAGAAAGGTTACAATGTCTTCCCAGGCGAGGTCGAAGAGCATATTTCCAAGATGGAAGGTGTGGATATGGTGGAGGTCATCGGCATGAAGCACGAGCTGTTTGACGAAGGGATATTTGCCTTTGTCCGTCCGTCCAAGGGCATTCACCTGACAAGCGAATCTGTCATGGAACACTGCAAATTCATTGCTTCCTACAAAAGGCCCCAGCATGTGGAGATCTGGCCCTTTGATAAAGAGCTGCCCCTCACCCGGAGCACAAAGGTGGATAAGCTTCGATTGGTCTCGCTGGCCGGTCCCATTGTGGAGGATTTAAGAAAAACAGGAAAATGGGACGCAAAAACTAATCCATAATTCATTCCTTATGGAGGCTATATGAAAATATTAATGGACAAGATATTTCATGAGCTGGAAATATCTGATTTCGATAGTGATGACCGATCTATCAAGGTTCTGACCGGGCAGAGGGAAAAGCGATATGACAGGGACAAGGAATACCTGAACATTTATGCATCGCTCATGGCTGCCCCCACAGGCCTGTTCTGCAACGATCTGAAAAAAAACAAATCCGTGATCCACCATTTTGAATGGCAGTTCGGTGTTTCAGCACCCTCTGCCGTTAGCCCTGTTTTTGACTGGGTGGGTGCCCTGCGGGAAGATCGCAGTATCAATATCCAGGTCCTCATCGAAACACCGGGCAAGGATCATGAATGCCTTGTCACCCATGCCGATATGAACGGATTCAGGCCCTTTAACACCATGAAGGACAAATCCACAAATTATCTCAGCCTGGCCGGTTCCATTGTGGGCGGCATGAGCCCCATTCCCATGCTGTCAAAAGCCATGGGAGTCCTGACCAGCAAAGCAGACCAGCTGGATGCGGCAAAATATGAAAACAGGGTCAAAAACATGTTCCGGTTGTTCCGATTTTTAACGGACAGAGGAGACCAGGGCATTGAATATGTCCTGACCAAAGATGTGCTCTCCCAGTGGGGCACCTTTCTGAAAGGCTCTTTCGGGCTCTGTTTCATCAGCAATGCCTCAGAGGCGGCTTCCCCTTCTCAATACCGGATCAAACTTCTGCCCAAACTCGGGTTCAAGAAAAATGACCATCTCTGCTATCTTCCGCGTCCTGAACAGGCCGAAGAGATAAAAGCAGAACTGGTCATTGAAGTAAAGAAAGGGGAAGATACCATTCCGGGATAAATTATTTTTTTGAGCTTCAATCCTCCGGGTTTTGGCCTCAACATTATTCTTGATAATTGCATCTGAAATAGCTATCTATAAAAGGAAGAGTCCCTTCAGGCAGGAACAACCCAGGCAGAAAAAAGATGAATGCAACTCCGGATACTGAAAAAACATCAGGCAGTACCTTTGTCAGGACCCATGAAAAACTCACCACCGAGCTTTCCATCCTCAATGAAATCAGCCAGATGCTTTCTCGAAATCTGGAGCAGAACGAACTGCTGAGAGCCATAGAAGTCCAGGTCGGCCGGATCTTCGACACGTCCAACTTTGCCATCAGTCTTTTTGAAGAAGGCAGTGATGAATGGGCTTTGGCATTCGCCAACAATCGCGGCGTTCCGGATCATCACGCCGGAAAACGATTCAAAGTCAGCACAGGATTAAGCGGGTACATCATCCGAAACCGAACCTTCCTTTTGTTCCGGAATGTTCGGGAGAATAAGGAGTTCCATCAATCCCAGGGGTTTAATGTTATCGGGGAATTCTCTTTATCCTGGATGGGTGTCCCCCTGATCTCTGCCGATAAAATAGTGGGGGCGATGATGATCCAGGATCGGGAGATCGAGAATGCCTATAACGAACAGGATCTATCCCTTTTTAAGGCCATCGCCTCCCAGGTCGCCTCTGCCATTGACCGCAAAAGACATGAAGAAGCCTTAAAGGCCAGCGAGCTTCTCATCAAAACCCTTTCCCGGCAGACCGAGCAGTTCAGCCTGGTAGCCGCCTCCATTATTGCTGAAAAAGAGGAACAGGAAATTTTCGACCGCATCAGCCGGGCCATCGTGGAATATTCAGACTACCGGCGCATCATCATGTCCTTTTTTAAAGACTCTCCGCCCTATCGGGATATTATCGGCCATGGGGGCATGGATGAGGCGGTCATTAGCAGGCTCAGGAAACTTGACGCGAGGAAAGAAGATTATCTGCAGATCTTTAAAGAAAGTCATAAAATCGGCCGGTTATCTTATTATACACCCCATAGCCATAAACATATCTTAAATCGGGTTCCGACTGTTTTCGGGACCGGCCCGGAGCCGGAATCCGAAGATGCCTGGCATCCTGAAGACACGCTTTTTGTAGGTATGAATGATGAATTGGGTGACCTTATCGGCCTTATTGCCGTTGATATGTCCAAGAGCGGCAAAAAACCAACCGATGAAACCGTTCGACCCCTGGAGATCTTCTCAAGCCTGATCTCCCAGATCATTGTGTTCAGGAAGGTTCAGAATGAATTGAACCGTCATAAACAGCATCTTGAAGTCCTTGTGGATGAAAGAACCAAGGAACTGCGTGAAGAAATCATTGAACGCAAAAAAGCCCAGCAGGAAAAGGAAAAACTGATTGCATCGAAAAGGGAAATGGAAATTGCCAAGAATATCCAGACCTCTCTTCTTCCAAACTTGGATGCATTCAAAGGGCTTCATTTTGAGATCAGCGCCAATATGACACCGGCGGAAGATGTAGGGGGTGATTATTACGACCTTATCATTGCACCGGATAACCGGCTATGGTTCGGCATCGGGGACGTCACAGGGCATGGTCTCATTTCCGGCTTGATCATGATGATGGCCCAGGTTTCCATCAATACCCTCATCCGTTCCACGCCGGGTCTTTCACCTGAGGATGTTCTGATATATGCCAATCAGGTTATCCAGTCCAATATCCGCAACGGGCTTAAGGTCGATCACCATATGACCATTAATTTTCTTGTGGAAGAAAAAGAAGGTTTCTACCGGTATGCCGGAGCCCATGAGATCATCCTGATTTACAGAAAAAAAACAAGAACTGTTGACCGGATCCAAACAAAAGGCATGTGGCTGGGGATTATACCGGACATTTCAAAGCCGACCCGGAAATTTGCCGGAAGTTTTTCCCTGGATAAAGGGGACATCCTTTTTTTATATACAGACGGGGTCATCGAGATCTGTAATGAGAAAAGAGAGCAATTTGATATTCATAGACTTGAGCAGCTTCTTCTTTCATCCGCAGATCATACCGCCGAGGCAATCAAACAGCGCCTGCTATCCGAGCTGAACCAATATAAATATGAACAACTGGATGATATCACTTTTCTGATCATGAAAAAAAAATAATGTCACATCATGTATCCGGCTGTGAGGTTTTTTTCGAACTTAGTTCCGGAAAATCCTGGTAAAAGAATTCATTACTGCCACGGCCGGTTTTCTGCTCCTGTCTTTTGATTTCATTTTGCCGCAGCTCAATTCGGCGGATCTTGCCGCTGATGGTTTTGGGCACCTGATCCACAAATTCAATGATTCTCGGAATTTTGAACTTGGCCAGAATCCGGATGGTGTGCTGGAACAATTCCAGGGCCAGCTCCCTGGACGGTTTATACCCCTGGTTCAAAATGACACAGGCTTTTACCAGCTGATGCCGTTTTTCATCCGGTGCGCCAATGACAGCGGCTTCAGCCACGGACTTATGCTCCACCAGGGCGCTTTCCACTTCAAAGGGGCCCACGCGGTAATCGGACGATTTGATGACATCATCGGACCGGCCCACAAACCACCAGTACCCGTCCTTGTCCCTGGACGCCCTGTCCCCGGTGTAATAATATCCGTCCTGGAACACTTCCGCCATTTTTTCCGGGTTTCCGATATACCCTGTAAAAAGCCCGACAGATCGCCACCGGTCAAGCCGGACAACGATATTGCCCGGTTCATCCGGTGTGGTGATTTCTTTGCCGTCATCATCCACCAGGGCGGCATCATACATAAAGGACGGATACCCAAAAGACCCGCTTTTCATTTTGCCGGTCATCCAGGGCGGATTCCCGATCATGGCCGTGGATTCGGTCTGGCCGTAAAAATCCCGGATTTCCGTTCCGGTATATTTTTTCCACTGGGTGATGACTTCCGGGTTCAAGGGCTCTCCCGCCCCCACGGACTGCCGGAGCGATGAAAGATCATAGGCCGGCACATCCAGGTTGATGAACATGCGCCAGGCTGTGGGCGGAGCGCAGAACACGCTGACCTTATGGGTGGAAACGGCCTCCAGATATTGTTTCCCATCCAGAACGGCAAAATTGAACCCCGTGGCTGTGGCGCCCACATTAAACGGTACAAAAAAGCTGCTCCAGGCCCATTTGGCCCATCCGGGCGCACTCAGGTTATGATGGATATCGCTGGGTTTTACCCCGATCAGGATAGTCGTGGAAAGATGGCCCACCGGATAAGAGGTGGCGGTATGGCCGACTTTTTTGGGAAGCCCTGTGGTGCCGGAGGTAAAAAAACAGAACAGAAGATCATCGGATTTGGTTTGAGCCGCCTTTGCCTCCCCGGACGCCTTTTCCAGCTCTGAATAACTGATCCATCCGGGTTTGGAGCCGATCACGATCTTTATTTTCGGGCGGACGCCGGTGGAATTAATGGCGTCATCCATGAGATCTGTAAATTTCTCATCACACAGAATGGAATCCGGCGGATAGGATTCAAACCGGAAGGTCAGCTCCCGCGCGGTCATGGATGTGGCCGTGGGCACATTCACGAGCCCGCCTTTGATGCAGGCCAGGGTGGCAAACCAGGTTTCTGGAATGATGGGAAGCATCATCACCATGTTGTCGCCCTTTTCAACCCCGGCATTCCGAAGTACATTCAGGCATTTGTTTGCCTGCACAGCCAATTCCCCGTAAGTATAGGTTTTGACTTCTTTTGTGGCGATGTCGGTCCAGATCAGGGCCCTGTGATCGCCTCTTTCCCTGACATGAATGCCTTCAAACACTTCTTCGGCCCAGTTAAAATAATCCGGGAGTTTCATAAAATTCAGCTTTTCAAAAAAAGCCCTTGCAGCAGCTTCCTTTTTTTCATCATCAGCCATCAGGTTTATGGTGATGGCGTTTTTATATATATGATCCATGCTCATGAAAATTCTCCTTTATAATCATCCTTTTTTTTTATTCCAAAACAAATTGTATTAAAGACTCTATCCCGGTTTGTCAAAGATTTTGTTTCATCATTTTTTTGACAAATGCTTTCTTCCTGTATTATAAAAACAATTTTTTTATTGATTACGGAGGCAATATGCAGACTGGAAAACTGAACCAGCGAATCAAATATTTTATGGAAAAGCGGGGCATGGATGTTCAGGCCCTTGCTGACGCGGCAAACCTGAGCCCTGATTTTATCACCACCATGATGAAAGAAGATGTCTACCCGCCCCTGGGGCCATTGATGAAAATTGCAAGGGCTCTGGGTGTAAGGCTCGGGACATTTCTTGACGACCAGGAAACAAAAGATCCCTATATTGTCCGGTCAGCTGACAGGGCATCTGAATTCTCAGTCCTGGGAGGGAAAAACAAAGCCGCAGCCCTGAATTTTTATTCCCTTGGAAAGGGAAAGACCGACCGCCATATGGAGCCTTTTTTTATTGAAATCCTGCCGGAATCTGCCCGGGAAAAAACCCTTTCTTCCCATGAAGGGGAAGAATTCATCGCCGTCCTCAACGGCAGCATTGAAGTGATCTATGGCAACGAGCGCCATATCCTGAGTGCCGGGGATTCGGTCTATTACAATTCCATTGTCCCCCATTATGTGTCCTGCGCTGGCCCTGAAAAAGCCGAAATCCACGCGGTCATCTACATACCGGAATAAAGGGGAGTGAACATGGAACCAGTAAAAGAATTGCAGGAGCTGACCCTGGGGCAGATCCTGGACCGGACCGTGGAAAAATTCCCGGATCACCCGGCCCTGGTATATGCAGACCGGGATTTCAGAATGACTTACCGGGAATTTTCCAGGGCTGTGGATGAAACCGCCAAAGGACTCATGGCCCTGGGGGTTCAAAAAGGCGAAAAGGTGGCCATCTGGGCCACCAATATCCCGTTGTGGGTTTGTTTTCAGTTTGCCACGGCCAAAATCGGTGCCGTCCTGTTGACCGTCAACACCAATTACAAAACCGCGGAACTGGAATACCTTCTCAAACAATCTGACACGGAAAACCTCTTTATCATTGACCGGTTCCAGGACACAGACTATGTCAACACAGTCTATGAACTGGTGCCGGAACTCAAAACCTGCGTCCGGGGGCAGCTTAAAAGCGAAAAATTTCCTTTCCTGAAACGGGTGGGCTTTCTCGGGCCTGAAAAGCACCGGGGCATGTACAGCATGCCGGAAATCCGGGCGCTCAGCGTCATGGTCTCCGATGCCGACTATAAGGCCCGTCAGGATGCCTTAAATCCCCACGATGTGGTCAATATGCAGTATACCTCCGGCACCACCGGGTTTCCCAAGGGCGTCATGCTCACCCATTACAATATCGGCAACAACGGATACTGGATCGGCGCCAACCAGCGGTTTTCGGAAAACGACCGGGTCTGTCTGCCTGTGCCGCTCTTTCATTGTTTCGGATGCGTCCTGGGAGTTCTGGCCGCCGTCAACCACGGCGCCTCCATGGTGATCCTGGAAGGATTTGATCCGGTCACGGTCATGACCTCGGTGGAAAAGGAAAAATGCACAGCGCTTTACGGTGTCCCCACCATGTTCATAGCCGTCCTGGATCACCCCCTGTTCAACAAATTTGATTTTTCATCCCTTCGCACAGGGATCATGGCCGGGTCCAACTGCCCGGTCCGTGTCATGGAGCAGGTCATCGAAAAGATGAACATGAGTGAAATCACCATCTGCTACGGCCTTACCGAAGCATCCCCGGTCATGACCTATACCCGCATCGGCGATGAGTTCCGGCTCCGGGTGGAAACCGTGGGCCGGGCTTTGCCCCATATCGAGGTCAAGGTCGTGGACCCTGCCACCGGTGAAGAACTTGAAAGAGGGCTCCAGGGAGAGGTCTGCTGCCGGGGTTACAATATCATGAAAGGGTATTATAAAAACCCGGATGCCACAAAGGAGGCCATTGATAAGGACGGATGGCTCCTTTCCGGAGATCTTGGGGTGATGGATACAGCCGGTAATCTTTCCATCACCGGCCGAAAAAAGGATATGATCATCCGCGGGGGTGAAAACATCTACCCAAGAGAAATAGAAGAATTTCTTTACCGCATGGAAGAAATCAAGGATGTCCAGGTGGCGGCCGTGCCCAGCGAAAAATACGGGGAAGAGGTGGGGGCCTTTATCGTCCTAAAAGACGGGGCAGCCCTGGAACCCAGCGATGTGACGGATTTCTGCCGGGGTAAGATCAGCCGGTACAAGATTCCCAAATATGTCCATTTTGTTACAGGATACCCCATGACCGCCTCAGGCAAGATCCAGAAATACAAACTGACCGAAATGTCGACTGGCATCTGGCCGGACCGGGTGTGAGGGGTGAATGACGAATGAGCCGGTTGTCCGGCTCATTCATGATGAAATTCAGAATCCTCTTGATCTTAACGGATGTCCGGTATACAGGAATAATGACTGAGTGTGGAAGTCAGCCTTAATGCCTTATTTAGCGAAAAGGAGAAAGCAGAGTGAAAAAAATGTTGATGATGTTTTTGGTATTGTCCTTTCTGGCGGCCGGGACTGCTATTGGCCAGGATGCTCCGAATGTGATAAAAATCCCGAATCCCGTAAAATCTCCGATTGCAACAAAAATTCCGAATCTGGTGAAAGTCCCGAATGTGGTCGGACTTCCTGAACCTCAAGCCAGGACTGTCTTGGGACAGATCGGGCTTGAAGAAGACGAGAAACGCCCTGCAACCAGCTCGGAAGAGTGCTATGGCAATAAAAAAGGACTTGTAGTGAGACAGGACCCGGCTGCAAACGAGATGGTTGCTCCGCATTCCAAAGTAAAGCTGGCATGGTGCAGTTATTGAGGACAAGCCTTTTTTCTCTGATGTCGTGACAAATCCCTTTTTTCAGATATCCCACATAAGGCCGGTGTTAATCAGGGCTGATTCCGGCGCTTATGGATTTCAATGTATTGTCTGACCTGGCGGCCCGGCTGGAAAATGCCGAAATGCCCTTCGCACAGGATATCTGCTTCCAGATCCAGAAGTTTTGGCCCTGTAAATTAAATTGTGTAACTGCTCTAAATTCTATAAGTTACCGAGAAC
>CAZWMY010000019.1:0-43476 GCA_964635025.1 uncultured Desulfobacula sp.
CTTCCCTTCAGCATCTTTTAGAAGAGGTCCGGAATTTAAAACCCATTCCGGCAGTGGCAAACCAGCTTTTGGAGGTGGTGGATGACCCCAAAAGCTCCATGGAAGACATTGCAGCGGTCATCCAGTATGACCCGGTCATAACGGCCAATGTCCTTCGGACCTGCAATTCAGCCTATTTCGGTCTTAAACACCCGGCAGAATCCATCACCGATGCCGTCAATATGCTGGGGACCGATCAGGTCATTGAACTTGTCTTATTAAAAGCCGGGGCAGGTACTTTTTCAGGCCGTCAGAGCGGTTACGGCCTTGAAGAAGGAGAAATGTGGCGTTATTCCGTTTCCACAGCCGTGATTGCAAAACAGATCGCCGTGCAGCTGAAACTGAAAAATAAAAATACCCTTTTTACTTCCGCCCTGGTAAAGGATATGGGTAAAATCATCCTGGAAAAATATGTATCCCGGTCACAGGATAAAATAAAGAATCTTGTGGAAGGTGACCGACTGAGCTTTCGGGAAGCGGAAAAAAAGGCACTGGGCATTGATCATGCCGAACTCGGGGCCATGATTGCCAAGATGTGGAAATTCAGCCCCAAGATGGTGAAAATCATCCGGCACCATCACCTGGCCGATGAAACCATGATCAAAGACAAAGATGTGGCCGTGGTCTATCTGGCCGACTGTATCTCCATGATGATCGGCATGGGTGTGGGATCGGACGGGCTTGCTTACCGGTTCAAAGATGAGGCCGTCCGGGAACTGGGCCTTAGCGCGGATGATGTGGCCCTGATTATTGCAGAGTTTGCCGGCAATATGCAGGAAATTGAAAACCTATTAAAGATTGTTTAAACCAGATTGTTTAGACTGGGGGAAAAACACATGTCATATTCAATACTCATTGTCGATGATTCTTTGCCCATGCGGTCCGTGATTAAAAAAACCATCAGGGCAGCGGGTTACGGCCAATCGGAATTTCTGGAGGCGGCCAATGGGGAAGAGGCTTTGAAGCTCTTAAAGAATAGCTGGGTGGATATGGTTCTGACCGACCATAACATGCCGGTTATGAACGGACTTGAATTCATCCGGGTGGTTAAAACCGACGAGATCTTAAAGACCATTCCGGTGGTGGTGATCTCCACGGAAGGCAATGAATCAAGGATCAGGGAATTTATGGAAGCGGGTGCTGCGGGATATCTTTCAAAACCGTTCGCAGCAGAAGCAATAAGGGATTTAATAGTGAAATTTCTTGGAGAGGCAAGCTATGATGAAGACAGTATCGGCAGCAATGAAAACCTCGATTTCTGAGGTAATGGAGACCATGTTTTTTCTGCCGGTTGAATTTTCAGAAAAACCGGCGGAAAAAGAGATCAAGGCGCTGAAAGGAATGCAGAACAAGGCCTGTTGCCTTGATTTTACCGGCGACTGTTCCGGGAGTGTATATCTCCTGGTGCCAAAACAGCTTCTTTTGGAAATGGCGGAAAATTTTATGGGCGAACCCGGAGATTCTATTCAGGACGATATTCTTGAAGGCACCCTGACGGAAACCGTAAACATGATGGCTGGCAATGCCTTAAGAAAGGTAAATGCCAAAGTTCCCTTTGAACTCAGTATTCCAAGGCTGATCCCGGGATCTGAATTCCCTGAGACCGAAGGCTCCATGATGATTAAAACCACAGGGTCCCAAATGGCCATTCATATCGCCATGCGGTCATAACGTCTGAAAAGAGGTTTTTTATTATGCCCAGGAATATTAAAGTGCTGGTTGTGGATGATTCCGCCATTGTGAGAAAGGTGTTTTCCGAGCAATTGTCAAAACAAAAGGGAATCGAGGTGGTGGGCACGGCTCCGGACCCCTATGTGGCCAGGGAAAAAATCGTCAGCCTGAGACCTGATGTGATTACCCTGGATATAGAAATGCCCCGCATGGACGGCATTACATTTTTAAAAAAACTGATGCAGCATTATCCTTTGCCGGTCATTATTGTCAGCTCCTTGACCACAAAAGGCAGCAAGCTTGCACTTGAAGCCCTTTCCATCGGTGCCCTGGAAGTGATTTCAAAACCCGGAGAAGCCTATTCCGTGGGGGATATGAGTGTGCAGCTGGCAGAAAAGATCCGGGCGGTTTACGGGGCTAAGCTGATTCCTTCGGGTTCCCGGACCCCTGACCGCCCCCTGGATGGGAAAATTGAATCAAAGGCGCTTTTGGCAACCACCAATAAAATTATTGCCATAGGCGCTTCCACCGGAGGCACCGAAGCGGTAAAGCAGGTCCTGATGAGGATGCCCCGGAATTCCCCGGGCGTGGTGGTGGTCCAGCACATGCCGGCTCAGTTCACCGCATCCTTTGCCGAAAGGCTGAACGAGCTCTGCCCCATGAGCGTGAAAGAAGCGGCAGACGGAGACACGGTCATGGGCGGCCAGGCACTCATTGCGCCGGGAAATTTTCATATGCTGCTCAAAAGGAGCGGGGCAAGATATTATGTGGAAGTGAAAACCGGTCCCCTGGTGCATTACCAGAGGCCTGCCGTGGATGTGCTTTTTAAATCCGTGGCCAAATATGCCGGCGCCAATGCTTTGGGCATTATTCTGACGGGCATGGGAAAAGACGGGGCACAGGGCCTTCTGGATATGAAGAATGCAGGGTCGGTCAATATTGCCCAGGATGAAAATTCATGCGTTGTTTTCGGCATGCCCAAGGAGGCCATTGCCCTGGGGGCTGCGGATTATATCATGGATATCAATGCCATTGCTGGAAAAGCCATTTCCATAACAGGGATGCTTTAAATGAAAATCAGGAATATCAGTAATATCATCGCATTTGTCGATTCCCACGCACGGTTTTTTCTCTTTTTGGCACTGATGATTCTTTTGTCCGGCGGCATATGGTTTCATCGATACCAGGTGAAGACCATGCAGGGCGAAGTTGAAAGAAATCTGACCGCCATTGCCAGACTTAAGGCAGACCAGATCCAGGATTGGCGGAAAGATCAACTGAAGGATGCCAATCTGATGTCTGCCTTTTTCAGGCTCAGCGTGCCCAGGCTCCTGAAAGACCCCGGCAAAGAGAACCGGGAGGATAATCTGTTCCGGTTTCGAAGCCTTGCAGAGCAACATGATTACGATGATGTTATTCTTGTCACACCGGACGGAAAAGAAGTTCTGAGCCTGTCCGGAAAGATGGGAAGTCACGCCGGATACCATTCGACTATTAACACAGTGTTGACCGAGCATAAATCCATATTTATCGATCTGCATATGGAGGCAAACTATCCTTTTGCCCACAGCACTGTCGTGGCGCCTCTTTTTTCAGATGAAAGTCCTGATGCAGATCCCATTGGAGCGCTCGTACTCATCACTGACACGACACGATTTTTATCTCCTTTGATCCAGTCCTGGCCCACTGCTGAAAAAACCGCAGAAACCATTCTTTTCCGGCGCGAGAATGACCATGTGCTTTATCTGAGCGATCTTCGCCATCGGCCGGATGCTGCCTTAAACCTTCGTATTCCCCTGGCTGAGGAAGATAACCCGGCGGTGATGGCGGTTCTGGAAAAAGAGGGCTATGTGGAGGGAATGGATTATCGCGGTGTTGAGGTTGCTGCCGTCGTTCTTCACATACCGGAATCCCCCTGGTTTCTGGAGGCGAAAATTGATATTCAGGAGGCATTTTCCGAGTTGCGGTTCAGATCTCTTCTTCTTTTTTTTCTCATCCTGGGCCTGACCCTTCTGATCGGGGCTGTGGGGCTTGTCATCCGTCAGCGGGAAAAAAAGATCGAGTTTCAAAAGCTCTATCATTCGGAATCCGTCCTGAGAGAAACCCTGGAGGAACACAGCACAACCTTGAAGGCCATTGGTGATGCCGTCATTTCAACCAATACCCAGAGTCTTGTCATGCTGATGAACCCGGTGGCTGAATCCCTTACCGGCCGGCAACAGGATGAAGCCCTGGGAAAGCCTCTTGAAGAAGTTTTTTGTATCATCAGTGCAGAGACCCGGGAAAAGATCGTTAATCCGGTAAAAAGAGTTTTAGAGACCGGATTGAAGGCAGGGCTTGACAACCATGCCATTCTGATCTCAAAGGAAGGAAAAGAATACCGGATCTCAGATTCGGCTGCCCCCATAACGGATGGCAGCGGCAAGCTTACGGGTGTGGTCCTGGTATTCCGGGATATCACCCATGAGATTGCAATAGAAGAAAAATTTCTTCAGGCCCAGAAAATGGAGTCCATCGGCACCCTTGCCGGAGGCATTGCCCATGATTTCAACAATATTTTGTTTCCCATTATCGGTCATACGGAGATCCTGTTGGAGGATAGTCCGGAAGAAGGCCCGTTCCGGGAAAGCCTGAATCAGATTTATTCAGGTGCATTAAGGGCCAGGGATCTGGTGCAGCAGATTCTGACCTTTTCCCGCCAGGGAAAAAATGAATTGAAATTGATGAAGCTGCAGCCGATTGTCAAAGAAGCTCTGAAGCTCATCCGGTCGACCATCCCGACCACCATTTCCATCAATCAGAACATAGATCCCGGATGCGGCGTGATTGCCGGTGATCCCACCCAGATTCATCAGATCGTCATGAACCTTGCCACCAATGCCTATCATGCCATGGAAGAAAGGGGCGGAGAACTGAGTGTCAGCCTCAAAGAAATTGAACTCGGCAAATTCGATCTGATCCCTCCGGATATAACAAAACCAGGCACATACGCCTGTTTGACGGTTGCCGATACGGGCTCGGGCATGGACAAAGAGGTTAAAGACAGAATCTTTGAACCTTTTTTTACCACAAAGAAACAGGGCAAGGGAACCGGAATGGGATTGTCTGTTGTTCATGGGATTGTGAAGCGCCTGAATGGTGCCATTCAGGTTTACAGCGAGCAGGGCCGGGGAACCCGATTCCATGTTTATCTGCCGGTGATTCAAAAAAGTGCCGAGATAAAACTGCCCCAGGCCTATGACCCCATACCCGGAGGCACGGAACGAATTCTCCTGGTGGATGATGAAGAAAGTATTATCACCATGGGAAAACAGGTTCTGAATCGGCTGGGCTATAAGGTGGATACCCGTACCAGCGGCATTGAAGCCCTGGAAGCCTTCCGTGCAGGGCCGAACAGGTTCGACCTCATTATTTCCGATCTTGCCATGCCCAGGATGCCCGGGGACAGGCTTGCCGTCGAGCTGATGAAAATCCGGCCCCAAATTCCCATTCTGCTTTGCACGGGATTCAGTGAAACCATTTCAGAAGCAACCATTGAATCTCTTGGGATAAAGGGTGTTTTATTAAAACCGATTATTACCAGGGACCTTGCAAAAAAAATCCGAGAAATTCTGGATAATTGAGCCATCGGCTGTTTTAAGATGTTTTGTATGCTGAAAGGCATGCATTGAATATGATTTGGAGGGATAAAATGACAGGTTCGCATACTTATACCAAAGAAACTTTACTGGAAGTCATTGAAGCGTTACCGCTGGCCATTGCCGTAATCGACAGGAACAGGCGGGTGTCTCTGGCAAACCGAAAAACCTTATTGTTTGTGAATAAGAATGAAGTCCAGTTGATCGGTTACGTCGGGGGAGAAGCCTTCAGTTGTATTCATCATGATGATGTGCCTGAAGGCTGCGGGTTTGGCCCGGCGTGTCAAAAATGCAGGCTGAGAACAGCTGTGTTTGAAACTCTGGAAAAAAAAAGCATTCTGCAAGGGGTGGAAACCATCATGGCTTTCAAGGGAGCAGGAGAAAGATATCTTCGGATTTCCACCTCTCCCATGATTTTGAGCAACGAAGACATGGTCCTTCTTTCCATTGAAGATATAACCGACATAAAACTTCATGAACAGGCCTGTCTTGAAAAAGAAAAACTGTCTGCAGCCTTGAAAACCGCAGGCGGCATCTGCCATGAATTAAACCAGCCCCTGATGGTCATTCAGGGGTATTCGGATTTATTGCTGGAGGACCTGCCGGTCGACCATATTCAGCGGCAGAATATGTTGGAGATAAAGGAACAGGTGCACCGCTTGGGAAGTATTACAAATAAACTCATGACCATCACCCGGTTTAAAACCAAAACCTATCTCAGCGGTGAGATTATTGACATTGACGAGGCTTCCCATACAAAACAGGAACCAAACAAAAGAAAGGAATCATGATGTCTGAAAAAAAAATCCTGGTTGTGGATGATGAAAAGGCTATTGTCAATCTTTTAAAACAGGCATTTGCAAGGGCCGGATTTGAGGTTGTTACGGCCGGGAGCGCGGAAGAGGCATTAAAGGTGCTGGAAACAGAAGACATTTATGTCATGTTCCTGGACTTGAATCTGCCACAGATGAACGGCATTGAGCTGTGCAGGCGGATAAAAAAAGATAAGCCCATGTCTGTTATTTTTGCAGTGACCGGATATGCATCTCTTTTTGAACTGGTGGACTGCAGGGAAGCAGGGTTTGAGGACTATTTTAAAAAACCGGCAGACATCAAAACCCTTGTGAAGGTAGCCAACGATGCCTTTGAAAAAATAGAACGCTGGAAAAAAAGATAAGGGAGGGTGGGTCATGCCCTGGTTAATCCCGTCCGTTATTGCCACAGCAGTGGGAACCGCCATCCTGACAGCCTGCTTTTCTTATGTATATTTTCTGGATCGCAAACCCTGTCTAAAGGTCTGGGCCATCAGCTGGGCTGTGTATTTTATCCGGTTTACGCTCATGCTGGTTACGCTGGTCTGGCAGAGAACGCCGTACCTCATCATCGGCTACCAACTGGCCACGCTTGTGAGCGGGGTTCTTCTGCTATACGGGTCTTATCTGTTTATCAATAAACCATTTCCCCGGTCTTTTCTCTATTTATCCGCGCTGGGTGCTTTGTGGATATTGATCAGCATCCTGAATAATTTTTCTTTTCTCATCATGTCTTTGCCGACCTTCAGTTTTCTTGCCTGTATCTATATCTGGACCGGGTATGTTTTTTTGAAATCCTCTCCTTCGGAAAAAAAAGAAGCTACCGTTGTTGGAACCGGTTTCATCATCTGGGGGATTCACAAGGCAGATTATCCCTTTCTTCAACCCGTGGCCTGGTTTGCACCCTGGGGATATCTTTTGGCTGCCATTATTGAATTTACCGTCGCCATAGGTATGCTGCTGGTTTATTTTCGAAAGACAAGAAATGAACTGGAAAAGAGCGAATCAAGACAGGCTGAATCCAACCGGGTACTGGACGGCATTTTAAGCCATACCCATATGCAGGCGGTTTTCCTGGATACAAAATTTAATTTTATCTGGGTCAACCAGGCTTATGCAGACAGTTGCGGGTATGATCCGTCTTTTTTCTCCGGCAAAAATCATTTTGATCTCTATCCGCATAAAGAGAATGAAAAAATTTTTCAAAAAGTCGTGGATACGGGTGAGCCCTTTTTTGTGTTTGCCAAACCCTTTGAATTCCCGGATCAGCCGGAGCGCGGTATCACTTACTGGGACTGGAGCCTGATTCCTGCAAAAAATGATAAAGGAGAATTTACCCGGCTGGTGTTTACGCTGGAGGATGTAACGGAACGGGTGAGTGCGGAACAAGCCTTGCATGAAAACAGGAGTGTTCTTGAAAATATTCTGGAAACCTCACTCTCCGGTTACTGGGATTGGAATATTCCAGAGAATACCGAATATCTGAGTCCGGCTTTCAAGAAAATGTTCGGGTATGAGGATCATGAACTGCCCAACAGACCTGAAAGCTGGCAGAAATTGATATTTCCGGAAGACCTTCCCGGTGTTCTCAAGGCTTTTGACCGTCATGTTGCCAGCAAAGGGAAGGAGCCTTTTTATAATGAGGTTCGATACAGGCATAAAAACGGATCAACCATATGGGTCATCTGCTCGGGTTATGTGATCAAATGGGCTGAGGATGGTTCCCCGGTCCGCATGGTAGGGTGCCATGTCAATATCACCGATTTAAAGGAGGCGCAAAGCGAACGGAAAAAACTTCAGGCTCAGTTGATCCAGGCCCAGAAAATGGAAGCCATCGGAACTCTTGCCGGCGGCATTGCCCATGATTTCAACAATATTTTGTTTCCCATTGTCGGCCATACCGAGATGCTGATGGAAGATATCCCAAACGACAACCCCATCAAAAACAGCCTCAATGAAATCTATACCGGTGCATTAAGGGCAAAGGACCTGGTCAACCAGATTCTTGCATTTGCGCGTCAGGAAAAGACCGAGCTTAAGCTGATAAAGATGCAGCCCATCATGCAAGAAGCCTTAAAGCTCATTCGATCCACTATTCCGGCCACCATATCCATCCGCCAGGACATAGAGCCCGGCTGTGGTGCCGTCAAAGCCGACCCGACCCAGATTCATCAGATTATCATGAATCTGGCGACCAATGCCTATCACGCCATGGAGAAAAACGGCGGGGAGCTCTTTGTCGGTTTAAAGCAAATTGAAATGGAAGAGCAAGACCTTACCGATCCTGATATGGCTCCCGGGACATATGCCTGCCTGACCGTTACAGATAATGGTACGGGAATGACCAAAGATGTCATGAGCCGTATCTTTGATCCTTTTTTTACCACAAAGGAAAGCGGAAAGGGAACCGGAATGGGGCTCTCCGTGGTTCACGGGATCGCAGCGGGCATGGGAGGCGCCATTCATGTATACAGCGAGCCGGGGAAGGGAACGGCTTTCCATGTTTATCTGCCGGTGGCAGGAAGCGTTATTGAAAATAAGGGACCTGCAAACGGACCAACGCCTGGGGGATGTGAGAAAATTCTGATAGTGGATGATGAAGAAGCCATTATTGCCATGGAAAAAAGAGCGTTGGAGAGGCTCGGATATCAGATTGCATCAAGAACCAGCAGCATTGAAGCCCTTGAAGCATTCAAGGCCGGTCCTGGGAAATTTGACCTGGTCATAACAGATATGGCCATGCCCCACATGACGGGAGACAAGCTGGCTGTTGAAATGCTCAGCATACGACCGGATATCCCCATTCTGCTCTGCACCGGATTCAGCGAAACCATGACTGAAGAAAAGGCCAAAGACATCGGAACCAAGGGGTTTGTATTAAAACCGATCATTATAAAGGATCTTGCCCGGAAAATACGGGAGGCCCTTGATGGCCGGTAATTTATATAAAAAGGGTGAGAGTATGACGGCTCCAAACAAGACCTTTATTAAAGGGGTTCTTTGTATCACGCTCGCTGCTCTTTTTGCCCTGGCCGGTCCTAAGCCGGTTTTTTGCCAGGACTCCCTGGAAGTGAGGGTCGGTCTGTATGATTTTAAACCCCTGGCGTTTATGGATACGGATGGAAAGGCAAAGGGATTTTTTATCGATATCCTGGAGGATATGGCCATTCAGGAAAAATGGTCCGTCACCTATGTTTTCAGCGATTTCAATCAATGCCTGGCCCGTTTGAAGAATGGAGAAATCGATCTTATCGCAGGGGTCGCCTATTCGGATGAACGGGCAAAGGAGTTTGCGTTCACCAGTGAGCCCCTTTTTATCATATGGGCTGAAATTTACACTCCCGGGCATTCCCCTATCAAGACGGTTATGGATCTTAAGGATAAAACCATCAGTGTGGTAAAAGGCGCCCAGGTCAACAGGGAACTAAAAGCCCTTCTGGATGGATTCGGAATTTCGGCTCATTTTGGGGAACAAAAAGATTATGATGCGGTTTTGAAGTCCCTGGAGACTTCTTCTTCAGATGCCGGGGTGTTCAGTAATCTCTATGGGTTTGGTATCCTTGGATCTCATTCGGTAGAACGGACGCATATTTTCTTTGCCCCTACAAAATTAAAATTCGCCCTCAGAAAAGAAGAGGGTCAGAAATCAAAATCCGGCGTTTCACCGGAAATCCTTGACCGTTATTTTTTAAAATATCAGGCAGACCCCGGTTCGATATACTATCGTTCCTATGGAAAGTGGATAGAGCCAACCGGCATGCCCATGCCCAGTCCTGCAAAAATCAAGGTTCCGGTCTGGGTCTATGGGTTGTTTATTGCCCTGGTGGTTTTTTCGCTGATTCTGGTTGTGTTCAACCGGTTGTTAAACCGGATGGTTAAGGTAAAAATCCGCGAGCTGAACGAGAGCTCTGAACGCATCCGGATGGAAGCCAAAGCACTTTCGGCCAGTCAGGAAGATTTGAAAGAATCCCAGAGAATTGCCCATGTGGGCAGCTGGAGGCTGGATATTGCAAGCAATGAGGTTGTATGGTCGGATGAACTCTACAAAATGTACGGATTTGACCCTGCCTTGCCGCCGCCGCCCTACACAGAACACCAAAAACTGTTTACACCGGAAAGCTGGAACAGACTGTCCAAAGCACTGGATAAAACAAAAGAAACCGGCATCCCCTATGAGCTTGAGCTGGAAACAGTTCAAAAGGATGGGAGCCTTGGTGGCTGGATGTGGGTACACGGCAGAGCCGTATGTGATGAAAAGGGAGCAATTATCGGGCTGATGGGAGCGGCCCAGAACATCACAGACCGGAAAATTTCGGAAATGCATCTCCAGGAAGCGGTTGGCCGGTTTAAAAAAGTATTTAACAGCCAGTTTGACGCCATTTTTATTTTAAATTCGGATAACCCTGCCGTGATTCTTGATTGCAACCAGGCCGCTCTTGATATTTTCGGTTATGATCACAATGAATTGATCGGTCAGACAGCCAATATGCTGCATGTTGACGCAGAGCATCTTAAGACGTTTCGAACCCGGTTGTTATCATCTATCCGGGGTCAGGGACATCTGAAGCAGTTTGAGTTTTCAATGAAACGAAAAGACGGGAGCATTTTTCCATCGGAACACTCGGTTATGAAAATGGAAAGCGATTCTAATGAGAAATCCGGGTGGATCAGTGTTGTTCGCGATCTTTCAAAAATACGGGACGCGGAATCCGCTCTCCTGGAGAGCGAAGAAACGCATCGTGCATTGGTTAACAGTCTGCCAGACATTGTGATGCGGTTTGACCGGGACGGCCGGCATCTGTTTGTCTCTGAAAATGTTGGCAGTGTGGTGGATTTAAAAGCAGCGGAATTTATCGGTAAGACCCACCAGGAGCTGGGTTTCCCCGAGGACCAGTGCAGATTCTGGGAAGAGGCGGTTCAGAAGGTTTGTGACAGCGGAAAACCGTTTGAGACCGAGTTCGTATTTGATGGCAAATCAGGCCCGGTCACCTATAACTGGCGTCTTGTCCCTGAGCGGCATACATCGGGAAAGGTTTTGTCCGTGCTTTCCATCAGCCGCGACATCACCACCCAGCGTCTGGCGGAACAGAATTATCAGATGCTGTTCCAGGAAATGCTGGATGGGTTTGCCCTGCATGAGATTATCTGCAATGCTGACGGAAAGCCGGCAGACTATCGATTTCTGGCTGTCAACCCGGCTTTTGAGCGCATGACCGGACTCACGGCTGAAGATATTATAGGCCGGACGGTTCTGGAGGTGATCCCGGGAATTGAGCCGCACTGGATCGACATTTACGGCAAGGTGGCACTTACGGGTGAACCTGCATTTTTTGAAAATTATTCTGCCGACCTGAAAAAGCATTTCGAAGTAACCGCTTTCCAGCCTTTGCCCAACCGGTTCGCCTGCATTTTTGAGGATATTACCGAGCGTAAACAGGCTGAGGCGGATCAGGAAAGACTCCAGGCCCGGTTGAATCAGGCCCAGAAGATGGAATCCATCGGCACCCTTGCCGGCGGCATTGCCCATGATTTTAACAATATTCTGTTTCCCATTGTGGGTCACACGGAGATGCTTCTGGAAGATATCCCGCATGACAGCCCCATCCGGAACAGCTTAAATGATATTTATACAAGTGCATTGCGGGCCAGGGACCTGGTTCATCAGATTCTTTCATTTTCACGCCAGGGCAAGACCGAAGTAAAGCTCATGAAAATACAGCCTATTATCAAAGAAGCCTTAAAATTGATCCGGTCCACTATTCCTACCACCATTGAAATCGAACAGAACATACAAACCCGGTGCGGCCCGGTTACAGCAGATCCCATACAAATTCACCAGATCGTCATGAATCTGACCACCAACGCCTTTCATGCCATGGAAACAGACGGCGGAAAATTGACGGTCACCCTTGAAGAAATCCGGATGGACAAGAAGGATTTAATCGCTTCGGATATGGCTCCGGGCGATTATGCCTGTCTGACGGTTTCCGATACCGGTGTGGGCATGGATAAAGATATTGCGGACAGAATCTTTGAACCTTTTTTTACCACCAAAGAGAAGGGAAAAGGAACCGGGATGGGGCTTTCCGTGGTTCATGGGATCGTCAAGTCCATAAACGGCGTCATTCAGGTATTCAGTGAGCCGGGCAAGGGAACCGAGTTTCGTGTCTATCTGCCACTTGCCGGAAGCAATCCCGGTATTCAAGAGGAAAGGGCAGATACGGTCATCCCGGGTGGATGTGAAAAAATTCTGATAGTGGATGACGAGACAGCCATTATTGAAATGGAAAAACAGATCCTGGGACGGCTGGGATATCAGGTGACCTCATGTAACGGCAGCATTGAAGCCCTCGAAATCTTTAAAGTCAGGTCTGATCAATTCGATCTCATTCTCACGGACATGGCCATGCCCCATATGCCGGGGGATAAACTGGCCGCTGAATTAATAAAAATCCGACCGGACATCCCCATCCTGATCTGTACCGGATTCAGCGAAAGCCTGACCGAAGAAAACATCAAACCCCTCGGCATCCGGGGGCTTGTATTTAAGCCGATCATCGTCAGGGATCTGGCCCAAAAAATCCGGGATGCTCTAAAGTAAAAAGAATTAAAAAAAAGGTGTGCCATGACATACAGACTTCAGGACCTCATCGATATGGATCAATTCCAGGATCTGCAGGACCGGTTGAATGAGATATATTCTTTTCCTGCAGCCATCATTGACAACGACGGCCATGTTCTGACCGCCACAGCCTGGCAGGATATCTGCACCCAATTCCACAGGAAGAACAAAGACAGCGAAACCATCTGTATTCAAAGCGACCAATATATCCTTGATCATCTTCATGAAGCAAATCCGGCCGTGACCTACCAATGCCCCCATGGGCTGGTTGACAATGCCATGCCCATCATCATCGAGGGCGTTCATTATGGAAATTTTTTTACCGGGCAGTTTTTTCTGAAAAAGCCGGATTTGGCATTTTTTAAGGCCCAGGCACTGAAATACGGGTTTGATGAAAAAGCCTATCTTGAGGCAGTAAAAAAAGTTCCCATCTGGACCCGGACCCAGCTCAGCAGCTATCTTGGCTTTATCCAAGGGCTGATCCGCATTATATCGGAAAGCGGGCTGAAAAAGCTGAAGGAAAGAGAGATCCGCAGGCAGATCCAGAAAAGTAATGATTATCACCGGTCCATACTTCAAACCACCATGGACGGGTTCTGGCAGACGGATATGGATGGGCGGCTTATGGAAGTTAATGACAGCTATTGCAGAATGAGCGGGTATACCAGAAAAGAGCTCTTAAAGATGCGGATTCAGGATCTGGAGGCTGTTGAAAGTGCCAAAACAATCCGAAATCATTTGAGAACCGTTGCTGAAAAAGGTTCTGAACGGTTTGAAACCCGGCATCGCCGCAAAGACGGATCAGTTTGTGATGTGGAAGTCAGTGTCCAGTTCCAGCCTGAGGAAGGGGGCCGGTGCATTTGCTTTTTCAGAGATATTACCGACAGGCTGCAAAGGGATAAAGACATCCAGACCCTTCTTGAAACAACGGTTGGAAAATCCGGGCAGGAGCTTTTTGATGTGGCCGTTGCCGGGCTTTGTGAATGGCTTGACTGTGAATGCGCCCTGATTGGTGAAATCAAACCGGACAAACGCGTGGCGGCAATATCCATGATCCTGGACACAAAGCGTGTGGAAGAGTATTCCTACCCGTTGAAAGGGACTCCCTGTGCAGAAGCTGTTGAAGGCCATTTCTGTATTTATCCGGAAAATGTCTGCTCCTTGTTTCCGGAAGACAATGATCTAAAAAAATTGAAAGCCGAAGGCTATGTGGGGATTTCGTTAAAGGGGAATCAAGGGGAAACAGCTGGCGTTTTCTGCGGAATATCCCGTGGCCGCATGGCGATCAGAAAAAATACAACCGCCATCATGAGTATTGTCGGGGCCAGGATCTCGGCCGAGATGATCCGTATTCAATCTGAAAAAGAAAAACAACACCTTGAGATACAGATTCAGCAGGCCCGGAAAATGGAATCCATCGGCAGGCTGGCCGGTGGTGTGGCCCATGATTTCAACAATATGCTGGGTGTCATCCTGGGGAACACAGCCATGATCATGGAAGACATGGAACCGGCCCATCCTTTTGCCGGAAATCTCAAGGAAATTCATCGGGCTGCGGATCGATCGGCTCACCTGACAAAGCAATTGCTGGGCTTTGCCCGCAAACAGACCTTCTCCCCCGGAATACTGAATCTCAATGATACCGTCGGTGCCATGCTGAGCATGCTGAAACGGATCATTGGCGAGAATATTGATCTGGTGTGGCAGCCTTTGGACACGATCCGTCCGGTGTTCATGGACCCGGCCCAGGTGGACCAGATACTGGTGAATCTTTGCGTCAATGCACGGGATGCTGTCAAAGGAACGGGTAAAGTCCTGATTGAAACCGGATCTGCGGTTTTTGACCCGGCGGATTGCCGTATGAATCCGGATGTTATGCCGGGCGAATTTACGCGGCTTACGCTCAGTGATACCGGCTGCGGCATGGACACGACAACCCTGAACCATCTGTTTGAACCGTTTTTCACCACCAAAGAAAACGGTCAGGGGACAGGTCTCGGGCTTGCCACCGTATACGGTATCGTCAAACAGAACAACGGGTTTATCCGGGTATTCAGCAAACCGGATCAGGGAACCGCCTTTCATCTTTATTTTCCCTGCTGTTATGAAGCTTCCATTCCTGAAGAAGAAACAGAGCCCCAAATGGTTATCGCCAAAGGCAATCAGACCATCCTGCTGGTGGAGGATGAAATAGCGGTTCTGCACATAGTAAAAACAATACTGGAGCGTCTCGGGTACACCGTCATGACGGCCCAGGGACCCGGCGAAGCCCTGAATTTGATTGAAACGGCAGATACGAGGATTCATCTGCTCATAACCGATCTTATCATGCCTGAAATGAGCGGCAAAGATCTGGCCGGAATATTATCGGAAAAATATCCGGATCTCAAATGCCTTCTCATGTCCGGTTATAGCGCAGATATCATTTCCAATCACGGGGTTTTAGGAAAAGGGATTCATTTTATCCAGAAACCGTTTTCAAAACAGGATTTATCAGTTAAGATTCGGGATATCCTGGATCAATAAGCGAATAAAAAAACAAAGGCATTGATAATAAGGCAATCTAAAAAAGCTGGTTGGAGGATTATTGCATATGGAAAAAGACAGGATTCCGGAACAGCTCAAGGGAATTTTAAAGACCCATGAAGACTGGCTGATGGAACGTATCCTCATGTATGCGGAACGCCAGGGATATACCGCCTATACATCGACCCTGAAAGAAGCCTGGCGGCTGTCCATATCTGGTTTGTCCGGGTCCATGATGGAAGGTCTTGACCAGTATAAAGGCGTTCCGGAAATGACACCGGAAGAGGATTTCAAGGAAGATCCCGTCACCCGGTTCGGCATTATCGAAGCCAAAAGGCATAAGGAAAGGGGTATCAGCCTGAAAATGTTTTTGGGGCTGATGAAATATTACCGTCAGTCCTATGTGGATCTCGTTAATTTTTCCGTTTCGAAACCAAAGGACCGGTCTGTATGCGAATTGATGGTCAACCGGATGTTTGACCGGATTGAGATAGGGTTCTGTGCGGAGTGGGCAGAGGAGAGCGAAAATAAATCCATGAAGAGTCTTCAGGCGAGCCACCGGCGCATGACCAATGAAAAAAACAAATACCTCACGATTTTTGAAAGTATTCCCAATCCGGTAATTCTGCTGAACCGGCAAAATGAAATTGATAATTTGAATTTTGCAGCCGTCAATCTGTTTAAACAGAATCTTTCACCCGGATCACAATATTACCGGGTATCGGAGGATGGACGGAAAAAACTTGAAAAAATCCCCGGCCAGGGGGAAACCGATGGCCGGTCCGAATATAAGGGCAGATTTCAATGGTTTGAATTTTTACCCTGGCTGAAAGAAGAGGTTGAAGTGTTCCTGGAAAACGATTCAATATCCAGGACCGTTGAAAAAAGTATTCTTCATCAGGGGCAGGAGATGATTTACAGGGTCAAATTGTCCAGGAATCTGGATGTCAGTCAAAAATTCAGGGGCACTCTCATTATCCTGGAAGATATTACTTCATTAAAGCAGGCCCTGGCCAATATCAAACAATTGACCGGACTTTTGCCCATCTGTTCCCACTGCAAAAAAATCCGGGACGACAAAGGATACTGGAACCAGATTGAAGACTATATCGACCGGCATTCCGAGGCTAAATTCAGCCACGGCATCTGTCAGGAATGTGCAAAAAAATATTATCCGGATTATAATTTATACAAGGATAAAAAATGATTCATTGTCCAAAGGCCTATAAAATTTCAGGATGGATGATTTTTTACCTGGTGCTGTTATGTTTTGTTCCCATCACAGGACAGGCTGGGAATCCCGGTAATGCGATTCAATCCATTGTGGTTGTTTTGGATGATAATTATCCCCCTTATATTTTCAGGAATTCTGAAGGGCAAATCCAGGGCATTTTGAAGGATGAATGGGCGCTTTGGGAAAAGAAAACAGGCGTCAGAGTCACTCTTACGGCCATGGACTGGGGCAAAGCCCAGGAATTCATGCTTAAAGACCAGGCAGATGTCATCGATACTATTTTTTTCAATGAGAAAAGAGCCCAGATTTATGATTTTACAAAACCCTATGCAACCATAGAAGTTCCGGTTTTTTTTGATAAAAACATCGGGGGGATTGTTGATATCGCATCCCTGCAAGGCCTTACCATTGGCGTGAAGGCCGGAGATGCCTGTATCGATGTTCTGGAAAAGCACGGCATTACCAGCTTGCAGACGTTCAACAGCTATGAGGCCATCATTCAGGCTGCCGTGGATCGAAGGATCAAGGTATTTTCCATTGATAAGCCGCCAGGGCTTTATTATCTCTATAAAATGAATGTTGAGAAGGAATTCCGGTATTCTTTAAACCTGTATACTGGAGAATTTCACCGGGCAGTTAAAAAAGGCCGGACCGATGTATTAAAACTGGTAGAGGACGGGTTTGCCCTGATCAGCCAAAAAGAGCATGATGCCATCAATAAAAAATGGATGGGAGAACCCCTTGTCCGACCGGAATATTTTTATTATGTTTCTTTTTTCCTCTTGTTTACCGGGATAATCTTTTTAGGCCTTACCGGGTTCAACGTACTTTTGCGAAGACAGGTCAGGCGCAAAACTTCTGAATTGCAGGGAGCAATCCAGAAACTCAGATTGGGTGAAGAAAGATACCGGATTTTAACCGAGCATTCTCTGCAGGGGATTGCCTTGCTCAGGGGCAGCCCTCCCGTTTTTGTCTATGTAAACCCCAAATGGGTTGAAATATTCGGATATGCGTCTGATGAAGCCCTTTCCATGGGTCCTGAGGAAATATGGAATCTGGTACACCCCGATGACAGAGAAATGGTCAGACAGCGTAATCGGGACCGGCTGATGGGAAAACCGGTAACACCCATGTACGAATTTCGCATTCTCAGAAAAGACGGGGCCGTTCGCTGGGTTGAGGTATATGCAAATGTTATTGAAACGGGAGAAGAGCCCTCAAGCCAGGCGGTTTATGTGGATATCACCGAGCGGAAATTTGCCGAGGCTGCATTGGTTGAAAATAATGAATTGCTCACGCTGTTTATCCGCCATTCGCCCATATATTGCTATATTAAAGATGTGAATGAAAAACGAAGCCTTGTATTGCAGGCAAGCGACAATTTTCATGAGATGATTGGTATTCCTGCGTCTGAAATGATCGGCAGGACCATGGAAGATCTTTTTCCACCCGAATTTGCTGCAAAGATAACGGCAGATGACTGGGATGTTGTTTCCAAAGGGGATTTGCTCCGGCTGGATGAGGAATTGAACGGCAAAAGCTATGTTACCCTTAAATTCCCTATTGTTCAGGGGGGAAAAACCTTACTGGCCGGTTATACCATTGATATCACCGAGCGCAAACAGGCGGAAGCGGACAGGCTCATTGCCCAGAAAACCGCGGATGATCATGAAAAACATGCCCTGGTCGGCAGGATTGCCGGTAAAATGGCCCATGATTTCAATAATATTCTGGGGATTGTGATGGGCAATACCGAACTGGCGCTGCTCCATTGTCAGGAACCCAAGACAAAAAAGACCCTTGAATTGATATATAACCAGAGCCTTCGCGGCAGAAATCTGACAAAAAACCTGGTTGCCTTTGCCAAAGATCAGGAACCCAAACAGGAATTTTTCAGGCTCAGCGAAAAAATAGATCTGGTTTTAAATCTGATGAGAAAGGATTTGGAAGGGATTGAGGTGCAAAAAGAGGCAAGCCCGGGTGGCCCTGACCTGCTGGCTGATCCCGGTATGATCGAGCATGCACTGGTCAATCTGATTCAAAATTCGATCCACGCCCTGAGTTTGGCCGAGCACCCCAGAATCAGTGTAAGAACCTACAGTCATGGAAATTATATCTGCTTTGAAATTGAGGATAACGGATGCGGGATTTCAAAAGAGAACCTGGCCTATATTTATGACCCTTCTTTTACTTTAAAGGGAAACAGGGATGTGACAGGGTCATATAAAACCGGCATTAAAGGAACCGGGTATGGGATGTCCAATGTAAAAAAATATATTGAGCAGCATAAGGGCAGTATTGTAATCGAGTCGGAACCGGGGTCTGGGACTAAGTTTACCGTCCGTCTGCCGGTGATAAAAAAAGAATTGACGCCTGAAGAGAAGACACAAATCAAAAAGGGAAAAGCATATTCCGGAAAATATATCCTGATGGTTGAAGATGAAACCGCCATTGCAGATATACAGTATGCCGTATTGACCCAGGAGCCTTGTCGTCATAAAGTTGATATTGCTGCCAACGGTGAGGCTGCGCTGGCTCTCCTGGCAAGAAACAAATATGACCTGGTCAGTCTGGACTATGCTCTTCCAGGGGAGATGAACGGCATGGATATATATCATCACATCCGGTTATCGGATAAAACCGTGCCGATTCTGTTTATTTCAGGGAATATTGAATTTTTGGAATCCATAAAAGAATTGAAACAAAAAGATGCGAAAATTGATCATCTGTCAAAACCCTGCCGGAATAAAGATTATATCATCAGCATAAACGCCTTGTTTGAAAAAACATAGCCATTTATTAAAGGGAGCACAAATATGACAAAAAAAGTTAGACAGGGCATATTTCTGATGCTGACCCTGCTTGTTCTGGTTTTCCCGGTGAAAGCCCGGGCTGCAGACTCGCCTGCCAAGCTGAAAACCATCATTGTCAACAATTATCACCCTTACACCTTTATGAACGATAGGGGCGAGCCGGACGGCTTTGCTGTGGAAATAGCAAGAGCCGTTACAAACGAGATGGGTCTTGAATTGGATATCCAGGCCGGCAAATGGGATCAGGCCATGAAAGAGCTGGAGGAGGGCAGCATTGATCTGCTTCCCATGATGGCATATTCTCCTGAAAGAGATCAGGTATTTGATTTTTCCGTGCCCCATACCATTGCCTATGATGCTGTCTTTATAAAACAGGGGGCTGCCGGCATCCGTTCAATGCAGGATCTTTCAGGCAAAACAGTCATTGTGATGAATAGGGATATCGCCCACAGCTATCTTCTTTCCAGCGGCTTGTCAAAGACCATGACCCTTCAGCTGAAAGACTCGCTGCCCGATGCCTTGAAACAGCTTTCCGAGGGCAGGGGGGATGCGGCCATCATGCCTAAACTGGTCGGTATTCTCACGCTGAAAAAAATGAATTTGCCGGGGATTGAATCTTCTTTTCTGATCGACCAGTATACCCGACCTTTCAGCTTTGCCGTCAGGGAGGGCAATCAACTGCTGCTGGAGAGGCTGAACCAGGGGTTGAACATTATTAAAAACACAGGCCGGTATGACAGCATTTATAAAAAATGGTTTGGTGACCTGGAAGACCCATGGCTTCATCTGAAAATATTCCTGAAATATGTTTTGCTATCGGCAATTGTTCTTCTGATTTTTCTTGTCTGGAACATTCTGTTAAACCGGAAGGTGCAAAAAAAAACCCGGGAGCTGAATCAGTCCAATAAGGAGCTGGCAGAACAGGGGGAAAGATACCGCGCCCTGTTCGATTTTTCACCATTGCCCTTGATTGTGACCCAGGATGAGCAGATCGTTTTTTTGAACCCGGCCGCGATAGGCCTTTTTGGGGCAGCAGACAAGGACGAGGTCATCGGCACCAGCCCCAATGAATGGGTCTTTTCCGGTTTTGCAGAAAAAGCCTTTCAGCGGCGCCGGCAGGTTCTTGAAACAAAAAGAACAGCCGAACCCTTTGAAATGACCATCATTCTAAAAGATGGAAAAGAAAAATTTATTCTGGCCAATACTTCGTATATCCTTCACAATGGAAAACCTGCAACTCTTTCCGCATTCCAGGATATTACCGGCCGAAAACAGGCTGAAGAAGAACTAAAAAAACAGACAAATTTCCTGAAAAAAGCCCAGGAGATAGGGCGTATCGGCACATGGGAACTGGATATCAGAAAAAATGAACTGATCTGGACCGAAGAAAACTACCGGATATTCGGGCTTCCCCTGGGCACACCGCAGACCTATGAAACCTTTCTCAACTGCGTCCACCCGGACGACAGGGATTTTGTGAACCGGTCATGGAAAGCGGCATTTCAAAAAAAGCCCTATGATATCGAACATCGTCTGCTTGTTGACGGCAGAATAAAATGGGTGAGGGAAAAGGCTGAACTTGAATTTGATGAAACAGGGGAATGCATCCGGGGCACAGGCGTCACCCAGGATATAACAGAGCGTAAAACATCCGAGGAGCAAACCCGGGAGGCTGTGAACCGGTTTGAGATCCTATTCGAAAATGCGCCCATGAGCTATCAAAGCCTGGATGAAAATGGAAATTTTTTAGAAGTCAATAAAACCTGGCTGGCTGTACTGGGATATGACCGGGAAGAGGTGGTCGGGCGCAATTTCAGTGAATTCCTCCATCCTGACTGGCAGGACCATTTCAAGGAAAATTTTCCCAGATTCAAAGCAGTGGGCGAGGTATTGGGCGTTGAGTTTGAAATGAAAAAGAAAGACGGGTCTTATATCCTGGTTTCATTTCATGGGAAAATCGGTCATACACCTGAAGGCAGATTCCAGCAGACCCACTGTGTATTCAGGGATATAACCGACCAGAACCGTGTGCAAAATGAAAAATTAGCCCTTGAAGAGAAATTAAAACAGGCCCAGAAAATGGAAGCCATCGGAACCCTTGCCGGCGGTATCGCCCATGATTTCAACAATATTTTATTTCCCATTGTGGGCCATACGGAAATGCTTCTGGAGGATATCAGGGATGACGACCCCATCCGGGAGAGCCTGGATGAAATCTATACCGGTGCATTGAGGGCCCGTGACCTGGTGCAGCAGATCCTGGCATTTGCCCGTCAGGAAAAAAGTGAATCCAGACTGATGAAGCTTCAGCCGATCATCAAAGAAGCCTTAAAACTGATTCGGTCCTCCATCCCGGCAACTATCTCCATCAGGCAAACCCTCGATCCTGGCTGCGGTCCTGTCACAGCCGACCCGACACAGATTCATCAGATTGTTATGAACCTTGCCACCAATGCTTATCATGCCATGGCCGAAAATGGCGGAGAGCTGAAGATTGACCTGAAACAAGTGGAATTGGGCCAGGATGATTTGACTGATCCGGATATGAGTCCTGGTTTATATGCCTGCCTGACCTTTGCCGATACCGGTATGGGGATGAATCAATATGTCATGAATCGGATCTTTGAACCGTTTTTTACCACAAAAGGAAAAGGCAAAGGAACCGGAATGGGGCTGTCTGTGGTTCACGGTATTGTAAAAGCAATGAATGGCACCATTCAGGTATATAGTGAGCCGGGCAAAGGCACTGAATTTCGGACTTATCTGCCCATAGCCAGGAGCGTTTCCGAAACCCGGGATATGGTTATGGACAAACCGGTTCAAGGCGGATGCGAAAGAATTTTGCTGGTGGATGATGAACAAGCCATTATTGAAATGGAAAAACAGGCTCTTTTGCGTCTGGGATATCAGGTAACGGCCCGGACCAGCAGTATCGAAGCCCTTGAAGCATTCAGGGCCGGCCCGGATCAATTTGATCTGGTCATCACGGATATGTCCATGCCCCATATGCCGGGGGATAAGCTGGCTGTTGAATTAATCAAAATACGGCCTGATATTCCCATTTTCCTTTGCACAGGGTTCAGTGAGGCCTTGACCGATGAAAAAACCAGATCTCTGGGTGTTAAGGCCCTTTTAAAAAAGCCGATTGCAATGAAGGATCTTGCAAAGAAGATGCGGGAGGTCCTGGGTGAGTGAATGAGCTTTACCGGCTGATCTCGCATAAAAAGGCCTGGGTCAGTGAGGCTAAATCCTGGGGGCATATCTCGATCTGGAGGCCCCGGCGGCCGGCACTCACAAATATCGTATCAAAATTTAGGGCTGAGGTGTCCATGACGGTCACCAGCTTTTTTTTCTGCCCCAGGGGGCTGACACCGCCTAAGATATAGCCTGTCATCTTTTTGACATCCTGTTTTTCTGCCATTTTTGCTTTTTTTGATTCTGTTGCCCTGACGAATTTTTTTAAATCAAGCTGTTTTGAGACCGGGACCAGGGCAGTCATGAGTTTTTTATCGTCCACAGATACGATAAGGGTTTTGAACAGCCGGTCAAAGGAGATATTCAGTTTTTCTGCGGCTTCTTCACCATAAGCATTGGATTTCGGGTCATGATCATAGGAATGAACCTTGTGTTTTATGTTTTCTTTTTTCAGGATATTGACGGCAGGGGTCATCTTTTTTTAATCCGGTTCAGTCTTTTATCTGATAAAAGAGCCGGCCTGAGTTAAACATCCGGGCGGTTTCCATATAAGTTTCAGACATGGTTCGGATGGATGCTTCGGCTTCCTTCTGATTTTGGAATGTTTTTTTAATTTTTCCGGGGCTGCCTGCCACAAGACTGTAAGATGGGATGACCGTGTTTTCCAGTACAAGGGTTCCGGCCGCAATGACGGAACCCTTGCCGATGACGGCATGGTTCATGACAATGGCGCCCATACCGATGAGGCATTCATCTTCAATGGTGCAGCCGTGAAGGATGCTCCGGTGGCCTACGGTAACTCCGTTTCCTACGATCAGGGGAATGCCCGCGTCGGCATGGCACATGCAAAGATCCTGGATATTGGTTCTTTCTCCGATCCTGATTTCATCCAGATCCCCGCGCAGTACCGTATGAAACCAGACCGAGGAGAGTTGCCCGATATGGACATTCCCGATGATCTGGGCCGTCGGCGCAACAAAGACGGTTGCATCCAGTTGCGGGACAAAATGACGATAGGCATAAAGGCTCATGATTCCACGCCTTTTTTATCGGAAAGGGGGGGATCTGCAAACCGGGAAAAAAATTTTTCCGGCATCGGGGTGATTGTATGAGTGTGGAAATTAAAAAATACGATTCCGGTTTTTGCAAAAAGAACGGATGTATGGGTTTGTGCATGGGTTACGTTGTAGAAGAAATCGCATCCGTATTTATTGAACTCGCCCACGCCTATTTCAAATTTGAGCCGGTCGCCGTAAAAAGACTGCGATTTATAGACAACAGCCAGGTCTGAAATAATCAGGGATGTCCCTTCAATATCCGCTTCTGAATATCCAAAATGGTTTAAAAACCTCACTCGGGCTTCATGGATAAGGGAAATAAAGGCATCATTTCCCACATGCCTGCCATAATTGATGTCGGTGATTCTGATTGAGATCTCGGTCTCAAAGACAAAATCATCCGTCATTTTTATGTCGATGCGCGCCATAAATTTATTATTTCCCCCCGCTGGCGCTCAACATTTGCTTTTATCCATCCGGCATTCATTCTCCTGTTTTTTTTCAGACATTCGCAGCGCCTTCCTCGCCAAAGCACCCCGGTTTCTCCGGATATCCTCCTCTGTCACAAGGGCCAAGGGGGGAACAGGTGCCGGGCGTTTGTCTTCGCCAAGGGCCACAAAGGTCAGATACGCTGATGCAAGATGGGTTTTAACCCCGGTCATCAAGTCTTCCGTTTCCACCCTGGCCCCGATTTCCATGGAGGTTTTCCCGGCCATATTGATATGGGCCTTGATGGTCAGAAGATTGCCGATAAAGGCGGGTTTATGAAAATCCAGGCGGTCGATGGATGCGGTCACACAGATTTTCCGTGTATGCCTTATGGCACAGACACCGGCAGCATTGTCGATTTCCTTCATAATGACCCCGCCGTGAACAATACCGGCAGCATTGGCGTCTTCCGGCAGCAGAATACGGGATATGATGATGCTTGAATCCTGGGGACAGTTTTGATTATCCATTGGACATCTCCTTTGCCGAAGTTAAAATACGGATTCTATAAAATGAATCAGGATGGTTTGTCAATGTTCATACAGTCTGGAAATTTTTGTGTCAAAAATATGGAATAAATTTCATACAATTTAGATTATACCAATAGGCACCAAAGGGTTGGGATTATGCTGAACCCTTTATGGGCAGCTGTTTTATTAAAAAAAAGCTGCCGGGTTACATCTGGCATGAAAATCGCATTTGCTAAAAATCAAACAGGGTTCATCCATTTTTCATTAAATTAATATCAATCGATACAAGATATTAATGTTCAAATTACCAAAGGAGGAGCTTTTTCAGATGAATGATTTTTTACAGGCACTTCGTACCCATCGTCCTGAAAGACAGCGCACGGTCATGACCCGAAAAAATTATGATGCGACTTATAACCCCCAGATTCCGGCACCGGTGGATGAAATCGCAGTATCAAGGCTTCAGAACGCCATTGAAAGCCTGAATGCCAATTTGGGAATTCTTGGAGACAATCAGAAATATCTGATTGATGCCCAGGAGAGGGTTGCCGATAGTATCGAACGTCAGGTCATTGCCATTGAAAGGATACTGAATCACCTGAATATCAGGTGATCGTTAAAAATTTGAACTCCAAAATTTAAAATTAATCTTTTTCAGGGATGGACCATTTTAGCTGAAATTCGATTTCCTCATTATTCCCTTCCCGTTCATGTTCAATATTAAAGATTGCATCATGGGGAATGGAAATTCTTTCCCCGGAAATCTGGATTCTGAATCTTTTTTTTTGTTCAATGGCATCTGCAAGCCGTCTTAATTTTTCTGAAAACCCTTTTGCAGGGTATGTTTTTTCCATGTCGCGGTCCAATAATGTTTTTTGTTTTGTCATAACTCCTCTTTTTTTAAAATTTCGCCATGGCATTGGTCAGGCGTTTCTGAGTTTCTTTTGTAAACCAAAGATCCACGAATTGTTCGGTTTTGGGTTTGACACGGGTAAAATATTTCTCCCGGATGTCTTCCAATTGATTTTCCTTAGCGGCGGCAAAGGTTTTCAAGGGGATTTCCTGAAGTTGACGGGCTTTGTGAACCGCCTGTTCCATGACTGCGCCCAAAGGACAGACGGTATCAATCAGGCCGAGGGAGACAGCATGTTCAGCAGTTATTAAAGAGCCTTCAACCAATAAGTGCTGAGCGATGCGGGCACCCACACACCGGACCAGCATCAATTCGGCAAGGCAGGGAATGGTGAGCCCGAGAAGGCTTTCGTTAAATCCGATCTTCATTTTTTCGGATTTTGCAATCCTGTAGTCGCAGACAATGGCCAGGATTGCCCCGCCGGCAATTGCATGGCCGGTAAGAGCGCTGATGACGGGAACAGGAAGGGTGGCCATTTCAAAGAGCATGTTCTGAAAATCAAAAAGATAGGACAAAAGCCCCGGGCGATCAAGCTCCATGACCCTTGGCAGGTCAAACCCCATGGAAAAGAACCGCTCGTTTCCTGTCAGTACCATGACAGCCGCATCTTTTTTAGCTTTGTCCATGGTTTCGGACAGATCGGCAATCAGCTCCGGGCTAATGGCATTTGTTACCGCATTGTCCATCCGTATAACGGCAATATCGTTTTTTATTTCAAGGTTAGCCAGGGTCATTTTCTCTCCTTCCATATCCTATGAATTTATAGATATATGCCGGAAGGATTAAGATCAATGCTTTTTTAAAAAATGAAAAAATCAGTTGACAGGGTGTATAGGCTTGTATAGACAGGTATATGGGTTGGATGATATGCTCCTTTAAAAAGAGCATTGGGAATAAAATTTGTTTAAAAAGGAGGAACGGATGAAAAAACTTGTTTTAGCGTTTGTTTTTGCCCTTGTCTTTTCAGGGGTTGCGTTGGCAGCCGATACCATTAAAATCGGGTTTAATGCACCATTAACCGGATTTGCGGCTTCAGACGGGGAGTCGGCAAGCTTTGGGGCAAAGCTTGCGGTTCAGCAGATCAATGACAAGGGAGGTATTCTGGGCAAAAAGCTTGAACTTGTCATTTATGACGACCAGGGAGATCCGGCCCAGTCCATTCCTGTGGCCAACAAATTGATCGGACAGGATAAAGTGACGGTTGCCGTATCCGGAAGCTATTCCGCACCCACAAGATCAGCGGCCGGTATTTTCCAGGAGGCAAAAATCCCCTATATCTCTGCCTATGCCATTCACCCGGACATTACCAGAGCCGGCAATTATAATTTCAGGACCTCTTTTTTGGGGGATGTCCAGGGCCGTGCCGGTGCAAAACTCGTGGGTGAGATCCTGGGCAAAAAAAAGGTGGTGCTGGTGACCATTCAAAATGATTTCGGCAAATCCCTGGCCCAGGGGTTTAAGGAAAAAGCTAAGGATTTCGGCATCACCATCATCAATGAATATGAATATTCCATGAAGGACCGGCAGTTTGGCGCCATTGTGGCCAAGATCAAGGCTGATAACCCGGAAGCAATTTACGCATCCGGGTATTATTTTACGGCAGGCCCTCTTGTCAGTGAACTCCGGACATCCGGCATCAATGTCCCGGTGATCGGCCAGGAAGGATATGATTCCCAGAAATTTATTGAGATTGCAGGGAAAGCAGCAGAAGGGGTGATTATCACCACATCCCTGGATCGGGATTCAAAGGTCCCTGAAACCATGGATTTTATAAGGGATTTTGAAAAACTGGCCGGCTATAAGGCCGATATGGTGGCGGCTTCCGCCCATACAGCCGTGAAAGTGGCGGCCCTGGCCATTGAAAAGGCAGGAAGCACTGATCCTGAGAAAATACGGGCAGCCATTGCTGCGACCTCTCTGAAGGCTGCCACGGGTAAAATCGAATTCAACAAGCTGGGTGAGGTTTTAAAAGATGTCCAGAACCAGGTGGTCAGGGACGGACAATGGCATCATCACTCCGTCATCAGTGACCCCGTGCTTCTGGCACCGCCTGAAAAATAAAAAGGATCATCAAAAGTGCTTTTTGCAGAACTTTTTGTTCAAGGCCTGATCCAGGGGTCAACCTATGCCATCATTGCCGTGGGGCTGACCCTGATTTACGGATTGTTGCGGGTCCTGCATGTGGCCCATGCAGGACTCTTTACACTGGGTGCATATCTGGGAGTGACATTGACCAATCAGACCGGCAGTCTTTGGATCGGGATTATCCTTTCAGCGCTTTTTTCAGGGGTTGCCGGCATGGCCGTCTACAGGCTTGTGTATGAGCCAGTTCTGAAAAGACCGCCGTACGTGGCGCTGATTGCATCCATTGGCCTTTATATCGGAATGGAAGAGCTTTTCCGGCTTATTTTCGGTCCTTTTGGGCTCAGTTTTTCTCTGGCACCGCTGCAGTCCGTGGTTGTGGTTTTTGGCATTCATCTGAGAGCCTGCCAGATCATCACGGTGATCACCAATGTCACCCTGCTCGGCATTCTCGCCTGGATTGCCCAGAAGACAAGGATCGGCACCGGATGGCGGGCCACGGTGGATGATCCTGAAATATCCGCCTGTTTCGGCATCAACCCCATCACGGTCCGGTATCTGGTTTTTTTTACCGGAAGTGCTTTGGCAGCCGTTGCCGGGATACTGGTCGCTCTGTTGAGCAACCTGGTGGAACCCACCATGGGAGCCGTTCCTTCGTATAAATCCCTTGCCATTATTGTACTGGGCGGGCTCGGCAATGTCCTGGGAACCTTGATAGCATCATTGGTGCTGGGGGTGATTGAGTCCTTCGGTACGATTTATGTGGGGGATCTGCTGGATCGGGATGCCATTGCGTTTGCATTCCTGATCCTGGTCCTGATGATCAAACCCACGGGTATTTTTTCTTCGAGGTGATGAATGGGCCTGTATGAAATAAGTCTTGCAACGGTTATCGGAATCAATATCATACTGGCCGTGAGCCTGAACCTGATCTCGGGGTATTGCGGCCAGATCAGTCTGGGACATGCGGCCTTCTATGGAATCGGAGCCTATTGTGTGGCGCTTCTTTCCAAAATCGGCTGGCCGGTTTATCTGACCCTGACCGCAGGATTTTTTTTGGCCGGGGTTTTCGGGGTCATCATCGGCCTGACCAGTCTCAGGGTCAGGGAAGATTTTTTGGCCATTGTCACCATGGGGGTGGCTTTTCTTTTTGTCGGCATTGTCCGCCAGCAGGAATTTTTAGGGGGTGAAATGGGGATTTCCGGCATTCCTTCCCATGGGATGAGCAAAATTGCCTATTTTGGGCTTGTTTTGTTTTTTGTCATTCTGTGCATTGTCTTTTCATGGCATGTGAAACGCTCCTGGATGGGGTTTGCTTTTGATACCGTTGCCGATGATGAAGAAACGGCCCGGATGATGGGGCTGGATGTCAAAGCCTACAAACTGACGGCCTTTGCCATGGGCACGGCCATGGCCGGACTTGCCGGAGGCCTTTATGCCTATTACACCCGGTTTATCGTTCCGGAAACTTTTGGATTCATCCAGTCCGTCACCATCCTTTCCATGGTTGCCGTGGGAGGCATCGGGTCCATACCCGGCGTGATCGTTTCCACCATTATCCTGGTGCTGATGCCGGAATTGTTCAGATTCGTCAATGATTATAAACTGCTTTTATACGGGGTTCTGCTTTTCAGCGTCATGCGGTTCGCCCCTGAAGGGCTTTCCGGGATTTTCAGACAGATGATCAAGAAAAAGGGGGATTAGCATGGCCGGTGTTCTTCAGGCAGAGTCGGTCACGGTTAAATTCGGCGGCGTAACCGCACTTGAAAATGTTCGTATGGAAGTAGAGAAAGGAGAACTGCTCAGCCTTATCGGGCCCAACGGCGCCGGAAAAACCACGCTTTTGAAAACCATTACAGGTATGGTGACCCCGGTCAGTGCCGTGTTAAAGCTTCACAACAAAGACATTTCAAAGCTTCCCATTCATCAGCGGATAAGGCTTGGTCTGGCCCTGACCCATCAGATTGTCCGTCCTTTCAAATCATTGACTGTGCTTGAAAATGTGGCATTTGCCGTTGGTTTCAGAAAAGTAAGACGCATTATTCCCTCTTTGATCATGTGGAACAGGGAAAAGGAAAAACAAAAAGCAGCTGGATTTCTTGAAACCCTCGGGATTGAAGAATTCAAAGACAGAAACGTGTCCAACCTGCCCCTGGGTGTTCTGAAAAGGCTTGAAGTGGCAAGGGCATTGGCGCTTGAACCGGACATCCTGCTTTTGGATGAACCCCTGGCCGGGTTGAACAGCCGGGAAGCAGGGAAACTGGCCGATACCATTAAATCCATTTCAACCCGGGGAATGACCATTGTCATGATAGAGCATAATCTAAGTGAAGTCCTTCGGATCAGCGACAGGCTTTACGTATTGGATAACGGCAGGAATCTGTCCCACGGAGACCCCAAGACCGTCATGAATCAGCCTGAAGTCCGGGCAGCCTATATGGGGGTTTGATGATGCTGAAAATTAGCGGTTTTTCTTGTGGCTATGGAAATATGCAGGTTGTGAACAACCTTGACCTTGAAATTAAAAAAGGTTCCATTACCGCCATCCTGGGGGCTAACGGTGCCGGGAAATCTTCTTTGATCATGGCTCTTGCAGGCCATGTTGAAATTAAGCAGGGCAAGATCGAATATGATGGCCACAATATCACTTTTTTTTCACCCATGGAGCGGGTAAAACTGGGCATGGCCCTTGTACCGGAGGGAAGAAGGCTTTTTAAAAGCCTTTCTGTCCGGGAGAATCTGGTTGTGGGCGGCTATATATCGACCAAGGAAAAAACAAAAAAAAATATTGAAAAAATCATCTCCATTTTTCCCCGGCTGGGGCAGCGCTTAAAGCAAAAGGCAGGCTCCCTTTCCGGCGGAGAGCAGCAGATGCTGGCCATGGGCCGGGCACTCATGGCTGAACCCAGGTTCCTGATGATTGACGAGCTTTCCCTGGGACTTATGCCAAAGGCGGTTGATATTTGCTATCAGGTGATCAAAGAACTGAATGAAAAAGAAGGGCTGACCATCCTCTTGGTTGAACAAAGCACCCAACGATCCCTCCAGGTTTCAGATTCAATCATCGTGCTGGAATCCGGCAATACGGTGTGGAAAGGATCATCCAAAGAAGCCGGCGACTCATCAGCAATCATTGATTCCATGCTGGGGCTGCATCAAAAAGAATAATAATGTTTTCGGCAGTTTCATCCGTATTCCGGCTTGCGGAAAATATTTAATGCTTGTGTTTAAAGCAAAGCGTGCTATACTGCAACTCTTTTGGTGCCATCCGGTCGGCACCGTGTTTTGGTTGAATCCTTCCTTTTTTGGCTCAATCCTTACAATTTTAATTATCTTTGCCTGGATCGGCTCCGGTTAAACGGATGTGGGCGATAACAGGAGTATTATAGTTATGTCATTTGCGAATCTTGGTCTTCGGACCGATCTGCTCCGTGCTGTTGAAGCACAGGGCTACACCATTCCAACCCCAATCCAGACCCGTGCCATCCCCATGATTCTGAGCGGCAGGGATATTCTTGCCGGGGCCCGTACAGGCACCGGTAAAACAGCTGCCTTTGCCCTGCCGATTTTGCATCGGCTCAGTGAATCCGCCCTTAAACTGCGGTATCCGAGAGTGCTGGTCCTGACTCCCACCCGGGAGCTGGCTGCCCAGGTAGGCCAAAGCTTTGAAACCTACGGTCAATATCTTAGCCTTCGCACCACCGTGATTTTTGGAGGCGTGAGCATTGTTCCCCAGAAAAAAATATTAAGAGACGGTGTGGATATTTTGGTCGCAACTCCGGGGCGGCTCCTGGATCATGCCGGTCAGAAAACCGTGGATCTGTCCAAAATAGAAGTTCTGGTTCTGGATGAAGCCGACCGTATGCTGGATATGGGCTTTATCAATGATATCAAAAAGGTGTTAAAACTCCTTCCACAAAAACGGCAGAACATGCTTTTTTCTGCTACATATACCGAAGAAATCAAGCGATTGTCCGACGGTTTGCTCAAAAATCCGGTGCCCATTGAAGTGTCGGAACGCAATACAGCTGCAGAAGGCGTGTCCCAGCTGGTTTATCCGGTGGCCCAAACCGGAAAACGTCAGCTTCTGTCAAGCCTGATCCGGGAAGGAAAATGGCATCAGACCCTCGTGTTTACCCGGACCAAGCACCGGGCCAATCAGCTGACAAAACAGCTTTTGAGTGACGGTGTCAGGGCGGCTGCCATCCATGGCAATAAAAGCCAGTCCGTCCGGACCCAGGCCCTGGCCGATTTTAAAAGGGGTGCCGTGCAAACCCTTGTGGCAACCGATATTGCAGCCCGGGGCCTGGATATTCAACAGCTTCCCCATGTGGTCAATTTTGATCTGCCCCATGTTCCGGAAGATTATATTCACCGGATCGGACGTACCGGCCGGGCCGGTTTTTCAGGCGTGGCGCATTCTCTGGTCAGCCCGGAAGAGCAAAAGCTTTTGATGGGGATTCAGCGTCTTTTAAATCATCGGATACCGGTAAAAAATCATCGGCTATCCATGGGATAAAAAAATGGGATTAACCTTTTTTTCAGCTCATGAGATAAAACCCAAGGTCTTTTGAATAGGGAGGCGGGTTATAGAAATCAGCCAGGATATAGGTGGCTTTTATTTCCCTGATCACGACCCGCCTTTCAATCAAAGATTTTTTCAAATCATCAAGCATGAACTGAATATCAAGAAAATCATTGACCTCGATCCGGTTGGATTTGGAAACCCTGAACCCTATGGCTTTCATGGATAATCTTTCAACGTGGATATGACCCGATTCCCTTGTTTTTAACCGGATAAATTCTCCATGGAGGGACACGGCTTTTCCAAAGGCTTCGGTCTTATCTGCTTCGGCCTCGGTTTTTTTTGCCTCATTTTCCAGAAGTGTCTGTAAATTTTCTTCAATATCCTTTACCCTGCTTTCATTTAAAAGGAGTTTGGCTTTTGGAAGAACGCCTTTTACAAGGGTTTTAAGATGGACCGAGTCTTCAGCGCTCACGGTATAGGCTTGAATCTGCAGTTGAACGGGCGACTGGACATTGGGGGCAAAAGCGCTTGAAAACGCCTTTAAAATTCTGTATTTGGCCATATCCGCATCATCGGCATAGGTCAAGGGCAAAAGCAGGATAAAGGTATCTTCACCGTAACGGTAAATATCATCCTGACGCCGTTTGGTGGTGCTCAGGATTTCTGCAATCCGTTTCAGGATATCATCATTGGAAGGACCGGCAGTTTCTTCCTCTCTTAACCCGTCCACCACCGTGATGAGCATTGAAAAGATCGTGCCATACCGTTTCATGACGTCATCTTTGTTGCTGACGGCACGCTCAAAACTCCATCGATTCTTAAGACCGGTCAGGGCATCTTTTGTGGCAAGGGCGGTCAATGCCTGATTATAATAGGCTCTTTCAATGGCAATGGCGGCATATTCGGAAATGGAAGAAAGGATTTTAAGGTCTTTCTCTGTAAATTGTTTTTCGCTGATGTTATTGATGAGTTCAATCACACCAAAAATTTTATCTTCTGTTTTCAAGGGCGTGCCGATGATGGAACGGGTTTTAAATCCGGAGTATTTATCCACACGGCTGCTGAACCGGGAGTCTTTTTCAACATCTTTAACAATAAGGGCTTGCCCGTTTTCCATAATATATCCGGCAATGCCTTCGCCTTTGGGCATTCTCACCCCTTGAAGCTTATCCTTGCTGGTCCCTACCACAACGGAAAAAACCATGTCTTCGGTTTTGGGATCCTTGAGGAGGATGGACCAGTGAAGGGGTTCAAAAATAAGTCCGACCTGGTACATCACAATATCCAGTACTTCTTTTATATTTTTGGCTTTGGCAAGGGGTTTGCCGATATCGATTTCCATCTCGGAAGTCATGCGTAAAGTTGTGGAATCCGCTTCTTCCCTGATGTGTGCCAGGGGGTCTTCCTGATAATAATACCGTGTATTGACCCTTGAGAGTTTCAGGTTGGTCCAGAGAAGGTTTTCCTTAAGCTGGTTTGCGGACGGGAACACAAAATGATAAAATTTTGAAATATTGTCCACCTCTTGATTCATCTTCTGGATACAATCGATGAGGTTGATGCGGTCAAGATCGATGGTTTTCTCCACTTCCGGCGGCAGGATCGGTGGCCGGATGATATCAAATGATCCGATCCCCTGGGTCCAGCAGAGAAAATCCGCCACAGAGACAATGGAAATCAGGAGAATTTCCTCTTGGGTCAGGCCCAGGTGTTCAAAGGGCTGGTGATGATATTTTACTGCCAGGGCCAGTTTTTCAGGCAATTTCCAAGAAGAACAGAAAAAAGCACCCACATCGTCATGACCAAGCCCGAGAACGCTTCTCTCCTTTTCTATGACAAGATCTGTGGAATTTTCAAGTTCATCAATAAGATCATTATAATTCACCCGGCCCTGGACATCCAGAAGGACTTTTCCGATATCATGGAGAAGGCCTGCAATATAGGCTTCTTCAGGATCTGGATATTGGGTTTTTTTTGCGATTTCCGTGCTTAATACCGCCACGGAAATACAGTGGCGCCAGAAAAGAAGCCGGTCAAATTTTTCTGCACGGCCGGTTTTAAACAATTTTTCAAAAACCGTCATGCCCAGGGCCAGCTTTTTGATTTCATTGAGACCCAGAAAGACAACCGCCTCTGAAAGTGCCGTGATTTTGCGCTTGAGACCGTACATGGCGGAGTTGACAATCTCAAGGACACGGACGGAAATCCCGGGATCGGTTTCCACAATTTTTGCAAGATCGGCAAGAGAGGCTTTCTCATCCTTGGATGCCGCCAGCAGTTTGGCTGCGGCCTGGGGAAAACTCGGCAGTTTGCCGCTTTCAAATCTCAGTGTTTTTTTTATGTCTTCTGAAGACGGCAGATTCAATCGATCTTTCATTTTATTATCCCTATCCTGTTATTCGCCTACAATATGAAGTTTATTACCAAGTTTCAACAAAATTCAAAAGAAAATGAATGAAAAGGAATGTTTTGAAACCAAAAATTTCTTGTGCTATGATCACTTATCGTGATCAATTCTGATTTTGAAAGGAAATTTACGCTTTGTTCGGATTAAAAGAATACAGGCTGGCACAGAGCCTTGACGAGGCACATGAACTGTTGATGCAAAGCAAAGACAATGTGATTCTTGGCGGGCTTCTCTGGATGAAGATGGGTAGAAAACAGTACCATACCGGGATCGATCTGTCAGGGCTGGGGTTAAATACGATTTTTGAAACCAGGGATTTTATCCATATCGGGTGCATGACCACCCTAAGACAGATGGAAACAAGCCCTTTGCTGCATCAATGGTTCGGGCCCCTGTTTTCAGATGCATTCAAAGGGATCGTAGGCGTTCAGTTCCGTAATCTTGCAACCCTTGGCGGCAGCGTGTATTCCAGGTTTGGTTTTTCCGATGTCATCACCGCCCTGACAGCGCTGGATACGCAGATCCATTTGCATCAGGCCGGGCTGGTATCGCTTTTGGAATTTCTCAATATGGACCAGAAACGGGATATTCTTGTGAAAGCGGTCATCAAAAAGCAGGCAACAAAGACGAGTTATCAGAGCCAAAGAAAAACCGCCACGGATTTTCCGGTCCTTTCCGCTGCCGTAAGCCTATGCAACAGGCAATGGAAAATAGCCGTGGGCGCAAGACCTTCCAGAGCCATCCGTGCAGAAAAAGCCGCAGGCCTGTTATCGCTGGAACCGGGCGAGGATGAGATCCGCTCGGTTTCAGAAGCTGTGGCTGCCGAACTGTCATTTGGAAGCGATCAGAGGGCCGGGGCTGAATACAGAAAAAGTCTTGCCAAGATTCTGGTCAAAAGGGGAATAACAGCCCTATGCAGATAACATGTCAAATCAATAAAATGGAAATTGTCCGGGATATAGAACCTGATCTGCTGTTGATCGATTTTGTCAGGGCTCTTGGGTTTAAAAGCGTGAAACGGGGATGTGACACCTCAAACTGCGGGCTCTGCACGGTGTGGGTGGATGAAAAACCGGTTTTGTCCTGTTCAGTCCTGGCCGCACGGGTGAATCATAAATCCGTCACCACCCTTGAAGGAATGGAAGAAGAGGCCATAGCCGTGGGCCGGTTTTTTGCCGGACAAGGGGCTGAGCAATGCGGGTTCTGCTCACCGGGCCTGATCATGAATATCCTGGCCATGAAAAAGGAATTTAAAAATCCCACAACCGATGAAATCAAGCAGTATTTGGCTGGAAATCTTTGCCGGTGTTCCGGCTATGAAAGCCAGCTTAGGGCTGTAAAAAATTATTTTGATTTTCAGGAGGGCTATGAAAACCGTTAACCAGGGGATTGATAAAATTGATGCCATGGCCCTTTTAACAGGAAAACCGGTGTATACCGATGACCTGGCGCCGGAGAACAGCCTTGTGGTCAAGGTTCTTCGAAGTCCCCATGCATTTGCAAAAATAAAGGATATCAATGTTGCCGAGGCCCGGAAAACCAAAGGGGTGGAATGCGTCCTCACCTACAGGGATGTGCCGGACAAACGCTTTACCATGGCCGGCCAGTCCTATCCTGAACCCAGCCCCTATGACCGGCTGATCCTGGATCAGATGGTCCGGTATGTGGGTGACCCGGTGGCCGTGGTTGCGGGAACAAGTGAAAAGGCGGTGGAAACAGCCCTGAAACTCATACAGGTTTCCTATGATATTCTTGAACCGGTATTGGACCCGGAAAAGGCGCTGGATCATCCAAGCGTTATCCATCCCGAAGCCGGCTATCATGTTAATGGCAATATCGGCAATGATGTGAAAAGAAACCTCTGTGCTTCCGGTGAATTTTCAAGCGGCGATGCAGATGCTGAATTTGCCCGATGTGATGTGATCGTGGATCGCACTTACCACACAAAAGCCAACAGCCAGGCCATGATGGAAACTCATCGGACTTTTTCCTATATGGATCAGGCAGGACGGCTTATCCTGGTAAGCTCCACCCAGATTCCTTTTCATGTGAGAAGGATCGCTTCAACAGCCCTGGATATCCCGGCATCCAGGATCAGGGTGGTCAAACCCAGGATCGGGGGTGGGTTTGGCGCCAAGCAGACCCTGGTGACCGAACTGTTTCCAGCCCTGGTAACTTTGAAAACAGGCAGGCCTGCCAAAATGGTGTTTGACCGGTCGGAATCTTTTACCGGGTCCACCAGCCGCCATGAAATGAAGATAAGGGTCAGGGTGGGGGCGGATAAAGACGGCCATATCCTTGCCATCCACATGGACACGCTTTCCAATACCGGGGCTTACGGCGAACATGGCCCGACAACGGTGGGCCTTTCGGGTCATAAAACTCTGAGCTTGTACAATAAGGCCAAAGCCTTTAAATTCAGCTATCGCGTCGTTTATACCAATACCATGTCGGCCGGTGCCTACCGGGGATACGGGGCCACCCAGGGAACCTTTGCCATGGAGTCTGCCGTCAATGAACTTGCGGACCGGCTGTCCATGGACCCGCTGGATCTGCGGCTGAAGAATATCGTCGCACCCGGAGATACAGTGGCTGCTTATTATGGAGAGACGATTCAATCCTGCGCTCTTCCCGCCTGCATAAAAAAGGGAAGGGAAATGATGGGCTGGGATCAAAAATTTCCTTTCCAAAAAATCAGTCCCACTAAAATCAGGGCTGTGGGGGCAGCCATTGCCATGCAAGGCTCCGGAATTCCGAACACAGATACGGCAACGGCCCGGGTGGAGGTCCAGGAAGGCGGGTTTTACACCCTGATGATCGGGGCCACAGACATAGGAACCGGCTGTGATACCATTCTTGCACAAATGGCGGCAGAAACCCTGGGCTGCGATATGGAAAAAATCGTTGTCTCTCCTGTAGACACCGACGCCTCCCCCTATGATACTGGTTCCTACGCCTCCAGCACCACTTATGTGACCGGAGGAGCAGTGGTAAACGCCTGTAAAGAATTAAAGAAAAAAATTGAAACAAAGGGTTTTCATTCAGGCCTTTCAGCCTCGGCAACCCATTCCAGCCCGGTCTCACCTCCGCCTTTTATGGCCGGGTTTGCAGAGATTGAAATGGATCTTGAAACAGGGGAAACAAAGGTAGTGGATTATGCGGGTGTCGTGGACTGCGGCACACCCATCAACCCCAACCTCGCCCGAGTCCAGGCCGAGGGCGGGATTGTCCAGGGTATCGGCATGGCCCTGTATGAGGATATTGTTTATAATTCCAAGGGCAAAATGACTCAAGATTCCTTTATACAATACAAAATTCCGTCCCGGCTGGATGTGGGAAGGGTCCGGGTTGAATTTGAATCAAGCTATGAACCCACAGGGCCCTTTGGCGCCAAATCCATCGGCGAAGTGGTCATCAATACACCTGCCCCGGCCATTGCCCATGCCATCCACAATGCAACCGGGATTTATTTTCGAACCCTTCCCATGACGGCTGAAAAGATAGTATTAAGCTTGATGAAAGGGGAAAAAATTGTTTGACCATGGGTTGAAAGATAAACTGTTTTTTGATGAAAACCCTTTGCCGTCAATCATATTTGACCGTGAAACCCTGGCCATTGTGGATGTGAACAATGCCGCTGTCGGGCATTACGGATATACCCGTGAAGAATTTCTCTCCATGACGGTTAAAGAGCTCAGACCCCCTGAGGAAATCCCGGCCATGATGAAGGGAATTGCAATGGATGCATCCGATGTCCGGAAAGTCCCCTTTTTCAGGCATAAAAAAAAAGATGGAACCCCCATTGACGTCATGGCTTCAGCCCGTGACTTTGATACCGGGGGAAGATCTTACCGGTTTGTGACATTTACCGACATCACCCTGAGAAGAAAAGCGACAGATGCTGTATTGAAAAGCGGGGAGATGTATCGAAAACTGATCAGGGCAATTCCGGACATCGTCATCAGGACCGATGTTGAAGGCAATATCAGTTTTATTAACGAAGAATCTCCCCTGTATGTAAAATATTTCAGGCCTGAAACCGATCCGGTGGGCAAGAATTTTATGTCTTTTATTGCTCCTCACGATAGGGAAAGGGCTCTGGATAACTATATCCGCATGATGAGAAACCCAATCGGGATTGAAGAATACGATTTGATTCTTGAGGATGGGAAAAAGGTTTCCTGTGATGTCAACGGTGCCGTCATCCTTGATGATCAGGGCCGCCCCACAGAACTGGTGTTTATAATCCGAGATACCACGGAAAAAAAGAAAACCGAACAAGCCCTGGCCAAAAGTGAAAAAAAATTCCGGATGATGGCCGATCTCCTGCCCCAGACCATTTTTGAAACCGATCTGACAGGCCGGTTAGGCTATGTCAATAAAAGCGCATATGAGCGGTTTGGCTATACAGAGGAAGAAATCGGACAGGGTCTGAACGTCTTTTCCATGATTGCACCGGAAGACCGGCCGCTTGCAGCAAAGAATATCCAGGCATTAATAGCAGGAGAACCCGCAAGGGGCAATGAATACCAGGCCGTGAAAAAGGACGGGACTATTTTCCCCATTATGATTTATTCGTCCCTGATTGAAGAAGAAGGAAAACCGTTGGGTCTAAGGGGGATTCTCATCGATCTGACCGATATCAGAAGGGCAGAGGATGAAAGGGTGATCAATGAATCCAAATTCCGGGCGATTTACGATCAGGCCTCTCATCTGGCCGGAATCGTCAGCAAAGAAGGCGTTCTTCTCGAGGCAAACCGGATAACAAGAGAGTTCATCGGTAAAGACAAATCGTCTTTTATCGGAAAACTTTTCTGGGAAACTCCCTGGTGGACGCATTCCCCTGAGGCTCAGGATCTTTTGAAATCCGGATTCGAAAAAGCTTTGGAAGGGGAATTTGTTCGTTTTGAGACCACACACCAGAATCATGAAAATGAACTGCGGCATATCGATTTTTCCATCAAACCAGTGCTTGATAAAGATGGAAAGGTCTTTTGCCTCATTCCGGAAGGCATTGATATCACGGATCGAAAACATGCTGAAGAAGAACGGGTAAAACTACAGGAACAGCTCATACAGGCTCAGAAAATGGAGTCCATCGGGCGGCTGGCCGGAGGAGTGGCCCATGACTTCAACAATATGCTGGGCGCCATCATCGGTTATGTGGAACTTGGGTTGATCAGCTCTGAAACAAGCCCGGAGATCCACGGTTATCTAAAGCAGATACAGACGGCTGCTCTCAGGTCTGCCGGCCTGACAAGGCAATTGCTGGCGTTTGCCAGAAAACAAACCATCTCTCCCAAGATCCTTGACTTGAATGAGATGGTTACCGGCATGCTGAAAATGATCCAGCGTCTTATCGGAGAAAATATTGAACTGGATTTTCAACCGGCCGGAGGGCTTTGGCAGGTCAACCTTGATCCTTCCCAGGTGGATCAGGTTCTCATGAATCTTTGTGTCAATGCGAGGGATGCCATTTCAGGAATTGGGCGGATTTCCATCAAAACCGGGAATCAGAATTTATCTGAGAACGACCTTTGGGAAATCCCAGAATCGATCCCCGGCGATTATGTCGTGGTGGAGGTGGCGGACAATGGCTGCGGCATGGATGGGGATATTCTTTCCCATCTGTTTGAACCCTTTTTCACCACCAAGGAAACAGGAAAGGGCACAGGCCTGGGGCTTGCCACGGTTTACGGCATCGTGCAGCAAAACAAGGGCTTTATCAAAGTGGAGAGCAAACCTTCCCGCGGTACTGTGTTTAAAATTTATCTGCCCCGGTATCAGGAGATTTTATCTGATAAAGAAAATAAAGAAATAGAAAAATCAGCTGAGCGCGGTCATGAAACCATTCTCCTTGTGGAAGATGAGCCCATATTGCTGGACATGACCACAGAAATGCTTGAATTGCACGGATATACGATTTTGCCGGCGAAAAACCCGGCTGAAGCGGAACGGCTGGCTGACCAGCATGCCGGGAAAATACAACTCTTGATGACGGATGTGGTCATGCCCGGAATGAACGGCCATGACCTGGCTGAAAAACTGGTATCACGTCATCAAGGTCTTAAATGCTTGTTTATGTCCGGATATACATCCAGTGTGATTACACGGCATGGGGTTCTGGATGAAGGTGTGGATTTTATCCAGAAACCATTTGCCATGAATGATTTGATTGCCAAGGTCCGGCAGGTGCTGGATATGGAAGATTTGATGAGAAACTATGAATGAATATGAAGAGCTGATGCTTTTTTGGGAGATTAAATGATAAAATCCATGAATATTGCCTGGTGGGTTCAGCGCTGGGCAGAGCTTTCGCCGGATAAACCCGCTATTGTGTTTGAAGGCCGGACCATTTCATACCGTGAACTTTGCAGGAGGGCTGACCGGACGGCCTGCTGGCTTCAGTCCATCGGCATTGAAAAAGGCGACCGGGTGGCGGTGATGATGAACAATTGTCCAGAATTCTTTGACCTTTTTCTGGCATGTTCCAGGCTCGGTGCCATATTTGTCCCCATCAATTTCAGGATTACATCGGTGGAGCTGGATTATTTTATAACAAACTGCCGTCCCAGGCTTTTTGTTCATGGAGATGAAGTCGCCGGTGTTGTCAGCAGTCTTGAGCTGTCCCGGTATCTGCCGCCTCTCATGGTGGCGGTGGTCGGCAAAGGCGAGTTTAATTCAAGGGTATTTGATTTTGTTGCTGAAACAGACCGTTTTGATGGTAAAAGAGCGTTTCTGACCCGGTCCCTTGGCCCGGCAGATCCTGAAGAACCCCAGGTCATCATGTATACTTCAGGTACAACAGGTCAGCCCAAGGGAGCGGTTTTGTCGCATCGAAAGACGTTTTTCAACTGTCTGAATGCCGATATATTTTTTAAGCTCCATTCCAGTGATATCATGCTGATTTTTCTGCCCCTTTTTCATTCCGGCGGTCTTTTTATCCAGGCGGCGCCCATTGTTTACAAAGGTGCCACCATTGTCCTGCACAAAAAATTCGATCCGCAAAAGATTTATCAGGATATTGAAGCCTATAAGGTGACCAAATTTTTGGGGGTACCGACAGTATATAGAGAATTGCTTAAAGTTCCTCTGGAAAAGCGAAGTGATATTTCATCCTTAAGAGTCTGTGCCGGGGGCGGAGAAAAACTCACGGAAGATCTGATTAAAAAATGCCGGGAGGCAGGGCTTTCCTTCCGTCAAATCATGGGCCAGACCGAAACCTCCATCCTTTTATGGGCGTCTGAAGAAGAAACCCTGACAAAACCTGGAACGGTAGGGCGTCCGGTTTTTCATGCCGAAGTATCCATCCTGGATGAACGGGGAAAACTGGCAAAGCCAGGAGAAATAGGCGAGATGGTTGTCCGGGGGTCCATCATGATGAAGGAATATTGGCAGGACCCGGTTAAAACAGAAGAAACCATTAAAAACGGATATCTGCATACCGGCGACCTTGCCCGCATGGATGAGGACGGTTTTTTCTATCTCGAAGGCAGAGCAGGGGATATGTATATTTCAGGCGGGGAAAATGTATACCCGGCTGAAGTGGAAAAAACTCTCAAACTTAACCCGGCCATAGAAGATATCGCAGTTGTGGGCATGCCGGACGAAACCTGGGGTGAAACCGGACATGCCTTTGTCATCCCGGCGCCTGGTGCAGCCCTGACCGAAGAAGATGTGATTGCCATGTGCGAGGGGAAACTTGCAAAATACAAATGGCCCAAAAAGGTGACGTTCAGAACCGAATTTCCCCGAACTTCTCTTGGCAAAATCAGAAAGGGCGAGCTTTTCAATCCTTAAGAAAAAACCGCCATTTGCAGAACATATCTTCGGGGTGAGGGTCTGGCGGTGCAAAGACGCATTCCACGGTGATTCGCGGATCAATGACCTTGGCAAAGCTGTCAAATTCCTTCATGTGCATGTGTTTGCAGACATATTCGTCCTGCCCCCGTCTGAGTCGGGCGTCCTGGGTGGGGCAAAAGGGCACGGTAAGGATTATTTCATCTTTCTTTTCTTCAAATTCATAGCCCACATGAATGCACCAGGGAAAGAGTTTCAAGGCCTTTACAAAGGCAGAAAGCCCTGTTTCAGTGATATTGAATTTTTCCTTCAGATCTTTGGCAGCATATCCTGCCACTTTATCCCAGACTGCTTCATTGAGTTTTTCCGCAGTTGCCTGGTCAAAGGCGTCGGTGATTTTGATAAACCAGAAGGCATCCATAACCCTGTAATTCCATAGCAAAAATTCAATATAGGCCCGGAGTTCCTTTTCATTCATATCTTTAAACACATCTAAATGCATGTTGCATCCTTTTTTAAATAGGTTGTAAGGGGTTTAAAAAATTTTTGATTCTGCTGCACACATCTTTTACTTCATTCCTGAACCACTGGTGCATCTGGTCATTGTCCCTGCGTCTATGCCAGACCTGGATAAAGGGAAAGGTCTTGATGGTGGTGGGCAGTTCAAAAAGAGTGACATCAATGATCTCTGCCATTACTTTGGCTCCCATTTCCGGCATGATCAGGATGAGATCGCTTTTTTCAACAATCAGCGGGGCGACAAAAAAATAAGGCTCCCGGACAATGACATGGCTTGCCGGGTCGATTCCTAAGGATTTGTAGAGTTCATCCTTTCGCTGGGTATTGGCTGAAACGTCAATATAGGCATGGGGAAAGGCCGTGATCGTATTCTTGCTGACCCCTTGTTTGAATATGGGGTGACGGGAGCGGACCACACCCACATACCGGTCGTCAAAAAGGGTTTCAAAGCTGTAATTTTCAAAGGGTTTGTATCCGCCAAAGGCAAGATCGATGAGGCCAAGCCGCAGATCATGCTCCAGATGAGCAGACACAAGGCCGCATTCAATGGAGCAATGGGGTGCTGACACCGACATTTTTTCCATGAGGCGGGGAAGGATAATGCCGGCCCCGTAATCTCTGGCTGAAATCCGGAAAACAGCCTTTTCAACAGCCGGGTTG
>CAZWMY010000020.1:0-42058 GCA_964635025.1 uncultured Desulfobacula sp.
ACAAAACATCGAAAAAAACAAGGCTGAATCATAGGCTGCGACCAGTGTATAGTTCCCGTATTTAACACCGTTAAAATTATGGGAATTCTTGGAGAAGATAATACACATAATAAATATAAAAAACGGGCAGATCCATATCAGAAAAAAAAGTTGGTTCGGAAACACACTGACTAAAAGAAGAAGGACAGAGAAGATTGAGGCAAGGCATATCACAATCCATCGATATTCCAGGGCCTTCAGACACGGCATGCTTTTAAATCCGTTGGAAAACAAAGAAAAGGTCAGAAGATAATCTTTCATGCTTTCAACCGCAGGCAGTACCGTGGAAAAACTCAAGGTCGCCAGAATAAAATAAGTCCCTGCAGAATACCGGGTGCCGGAATAATACCAGTTGCCCACAAACCGGTTCAGGTATTCAAAGATCCACCAAAAACAGGCGCTGATAAGAAATAACAAAATGAACCTGACAGGGGATTTTTGCATCAGGCACTGACCGGAAGCCATGTGAGTCAAAGCATTCACACAGATGATCCAGCACAGCCACAAAGGGAAAAAGGTGTGGGGCTGGAAAAAAGAAAACCATTCCCACCGGGTCCAGGCCAGGACCCAGAAACCGCACAAACAAAAAAAGGCCGCAATTCCCCACCAGGGCAGAAAGCGAGCATATGGCGCAGAAGTATGTCTTTTGACCTTGAGCCCTTTTTTCAGAAATGGCAGCACAATGATCAGAATAAAGATGAGAAAGATAAGAAAAACAGAGATTGAAAAAGGCGGGTGGGACATCATGAGCGGCCTGGGCGGAAAATCAAGATAGGGCTGTATCGCCCTGCCGGTCAAAAAAATGCCTGCAAGGGGCATCAAAAGGATCAAACCCGCGGCTGTAATGAAAATTATAAAACTCACCAGACCTCCTTTTTATGGATTCTAATGTTTTTCCCTCAGAGGCATCAAGCTTTTTATGAACTTGCAGCATCTTAAATTGTCAATCCGGTAAAATATATTGACCAAAAAGCTGCAGGTGGTTATGGTTGAGCGGCTGAAGATCGGATTCCAGCCATTCTGGAATAACAGATACAGGAGTTTTATATGGAAAAAATATTTTCAAAAAATGCTCCGGAACCTGCCGGACACTATTCTCAAGCGATTGTACACAACGGGCTTGTATATGTTTCCGGTCAGCTTCCGATAGACCCGAAGAGTGATGAAAAAAGGGCTGGCAGTATTGAAGAGCAGACAAGACAGGTACTGGCAAATCTGGAAGCGATTTTGATAAAAGCAAACAGCAAAAAAGAACAAGTCTTAAAAGTGACGGTTTACATATCGGATATTGCGCTATGGGGTCGGGTAAATTCGGTGTATGCAGACTTTTTTGGGAATCATCGCCCTGCCAGGGCAATGGTTCCTACCCGTGATCTGCACTTTGGGTTCCAGATCGAAATTGAAGCTGTTGCAGCCGTCACAAACAATTAATCGGGAGAAAGGGTCATGAATCTTTTGGAACTGGAAACGCCATGCCTGGTGCTGGACATAAAAAAAGTGAAAAAGAATATTTCCAAGCTTCACCAGCGCATGAAACAGCTTCACGTCAATCTGAGGCCCCACGGCAAAACACCCAAAAATATTGATATCGTTAAAATGGCTCTGGCCGGGCAGTCTGGAGGGGTTACCGTATCAACGCTGAAAGAGGCTGAGTATTATTTTGACCAGGGGATTTGCGATATAATTTATGCCGTGGGCATTGCGCCGGTCAAACTGGACCGTGTTGCCGGCCTTATCAAAAAAGGGGCCGATGTCAGTGTTATTCTCGACTCCATTGAACAGGTCCGGTTTGTTTCAGCAAAAGCACAAGAGCACAACGTGAATATTCCGGCCCTAATTGAGCTGGATTGTGACGGGCATCGATCCGGTGTGACGCTGGAGGGCTCGCTCCTGTTGGATATCGGCCGGTCGCTGGATCGCTCACCCGGCGTGACGCTGAAGGGTGTGCTCACCCATGCCGGCGGGTCCTATCAATGCAAATCCATAGAAGAGATTCGGGCTATGGCTCAACAGGAGCGGGATGTCACTGCAAAAGCGGCCGGCATATTGCGCCAGAGCGGGTTGCCCTGCCCGGTTGTAAGTATCGGTTCCACCCCGACGGCCAGTTTTGCAGAGGACCTGACCGGGATTACGGAAGTCAGGGCAGGCGTGTTTATGTTTCACGATCTGGTAATGGCGGGGTTGGGTGTTTGTGACATAAGCGAGATTGCCGTTTCTGTCATAGCATCGGTCATCGGGCATCAAAAACAGAAAGGATGGGTCATAACCGATGCGGGCTGGATGGCGCTTTCGCGTGACAGGGGAACGGCCTCGCAAAAAACAGATCAGGGGTATGGGCTTGTGTGCAATGCCAAAGGAGAACCCATGACCGATATGATTGTTTCATCCGCCAATCAGGAACACGGGATCATCACCACCCGAAGCAAAAAAGAAATGGATTGGGGATCGTTCGGGATCGGCAGCATGGTTCGTATCCTGCCTAACCATGCCTGTGCAACAGCTGCCATGTTTGACCGGTATTATATGGTTGACGGGGCCATGGATGTTGTTGATGTATGGCACCGCATCAACGGCTGGTAAAAAATGAGCCTGCACTCCTTTGAACTGCCTTTTGATCAGCATGTCATTAAAGGCGACAGGTATGAAACAGCCTGCCATACCATCATTCTTCACGGAGCCGGCAGATCTTCGCGAGACCGGTTTTCAAGGCTGCGGAAGCGTTTAAATGCCAAAGGCCTGCCATCTGTGGGATTTGATTTTATCGGGCATGGCGAAACCGGCGGTGAAATCACAGAGACGAGTCTTTATGGCAGGACAAGACAGGCCGAAACCGTAATCCGGCATTTCTGCAAAGAACCCCTGAATCTGATCGCCGCCAGCATGAGCGCCTATACCGCCATCCGGCTCACAGAGATATTTTGCGTCACGAATCTAATATTGCTGGTTCCGGCCGTGTATACGCCCCGGGCATATCCTCTGCCTTTCGGCCCGGAATTTTCCGCCGTCATCCGTGCCCCTTTAAGCTGGAAGGATTCGGATGCTTTCGATATCCTGAGAAAATTTAAAGGGAATCTTCTCGTCGTTGCAGCCGAGAATGATCATGTGATTCCAAAAGATGTGATAAAGATGCTTCATGAATCTGCAAAATGTGCTAAAACCAATCAGGTGCATACCGTGCCGGATTCTGAACATCTGGAGCTTTTTCCTAAGGTTCAGGACTTTGATCTGGTAATCCATATGATTGTTGACATTTGTGGCGGAAACAATGAAAAACAACACTGAAGAAAAGAGCAAAACGCAGATAAAAAAAGAGGCTGAAGATCTCCAGGAGCTTGGCATGGAACTCTTGAAACTGCCCATCCAGCGATTGAAGCACATGGCGCTTCCTGATGATCTGTTGAACGCTTTGATAGACTCCCGGTCCATTACATCGAATGTTGCCGGAAAACGGCACCGGCAATTTATCGGAGCGCTCATGCGGGATGTGGACCCGGAACCCATCCGCCAGGCCCTGCTGCAGTCCCATGCCGATCTTCCCCTTGAACCGGAAACCGGAAAAGAAACCCGGGTGTGGGTGGACAGATTGTTATCCGGTGACCCGGCTGGTCTGGAAGAATTTATCCGTATGTGTCCGGGGCTGGAACATCAGAGGCTGAGACAATTATTGAGAAATATCAAAAAAGAAACGCCAACCGGCAAACCTTCCAAATCCTTCAAGGCGCTGGAACAGATCGTCACAAAGAGCCTGCAAACAAAATAAGGGATTTTGTCAGGGTGCGCTCTTTTCAATCAGGGGCCTGACCAGGGTTTCATGGATGAGCTTTTCCACCTGATCCGGATCACCCTTTTTGCCTGCTTTCTCATAAATACCCATCACGTCATGGGCATACTGCCTGGATCTATTGAACCCTTCCTGTCTTGCCGTTTCAATTCCTTCCCAGTCATGATCGGACATGAACGCCTCAACCGCAGGCCGGAGCTCGGGGAACAGGGGTTTGAAAAGACCGTCCTGGAAAGCCGCATAAAATCCCAGCGCAGCCGCATTCTTTGATGAAATAAGGTGCCTGAGCGTACCGCATGGCCCGGTATCAGCCAGAAGATCCTTTATGGTTCGGGTCAAAAGTTCAACAGGGGTATGCGGAAACTGGGAAACAAGTTCTCTGAAAATCCTGCGATCAAACACAAGATCTTTTATCTCGCCGATTTCATGGTGGATATAGGCCGCTTCCTGGGCCGACAGGATATCGCTGAAACCCGCTTTCCGGCTTTTGATGCCGGTATCCGGCAAACCGCAGGAGCTCAGGGCAAAATTCAGGAAAGGCTTTCCCGATTCTTTGAGATAGGTCATCTGATCCCATAAAAATAACCGGGCCGCATGCCTGCGGATCAACACAGCCCCGTCCTGGTTCAGGGCCGGAATGGTCAACAGATCTCTTAAAAATTCTTTGCCCAGGATGATGACCGGGATTCCGTCCAGGTACTTTTTTTCTTCAATCTCAGCCAGGAAAAAGGAGGGTTTCAGGGAATGGGCATACCCTGCACCATAGAACAGGTTCAGCGTTGACAGGGTCTGGTTGATATCGCCGGCATCAAAGGGATCGTAAATTTCATTTTCAAGCGGCAGGGGAAGAAACTCAGAGCCTTCGAGGGTTTCCCACAGGTTTTCTTTTTTGTCGATCCAGCCCACCAGATCGGCCGGGTTGTTTTCCTGCCAGGGATCAAAATCTTTTTCCCATTTGTTGAGATCCCGGAGGCGCAGGGCCATGCCGCAAATGGAAAAAATCCCGGCACCGGATGCATCCGAGATGTCGCAGTTGGTCTGTATCGCCTGAATAAACGGTTCCAGATTTTTATCAGGATGTTTGGCTTTCATTTTTTTCCTTTTCTTGTCATCCGGGTTAACAGCAATGATACAGGAGTTTTTGCTTTTAATCCAAGAAAAGATAGGCAAAAATCAAGTTTCGATGAACACTATTTTTGCAGGGTAAGCGTCATTCGCACCAGGTAGCTTAATAAATTGAGTCCGTTAAATAATAATTTTACCCAGTCACGTCAAGCTGATTTAAATTGTCCTTTAGGAAGACCTTTAGGAAGAAATTGACACCAATATTAATTCAGCGTTATCATTAACATTATTTTTTTAGATTACGATCGTTCAATAATTTGTTTGGGAGGGTTATATGATTTTAAAAAACCTGAAACTTCGCGACAAAATGTTTTTGGGATTTGGTCTCCTTTTATTGCTGTTGCTGGTCATCAGTATTTTTGGTTATGTTGGAGTCGGGTCAGTAACCCAGAATGCCGAAATCGTTATCCGGGGAAATCAGATCGATGGGTTGCTGGCCCAGAAAGAGGTTGATCATCTAAATTGGATCAGTAAGGTTAACAGGCTGTGGACGAGTTTGCAGGATCGTAAGATTGATGTACAGACTGACGACCACAAATGTGGTTTTGGTCAGTGGTTATATGGTCAGGGCAGAAAGGATCTTGAAACTCTGTATCCGGATATGGCAGACCTGTTAAAAAAGATTGAAACCCCTCATCAACAATTGCATGCTTCCGTTATTGAGATCAATCAAGTCATGGAAAAATTTGCTGAAAGGAATGAGGGTTTAGCTGCTTCCGGTGAGGTTCTGCGAGAGAAAACACTACCGGCATTGACCCAGGTCCAGGACTTGTTGCATTCCATTCGTAAATCCGCAACCGAACGTATCATGACAGATGAAATCATGCTCAAAAAAGCCATGAACACGCGTCGTTCCATCCTTGTAATGACTGTTGTCGCCATACTGGCAGGCCTGTTACTGGCCATTCTCATTGCCGCTTCCATTTCTAAGCCCATGGCCAAAGCCGTAGCATTTGTTGAACAATTGTCCAAAGGCGATTTTACGCAAACACTGTCTGTACTTCGGAAAGACGAAATAGGCCGATTGGCCCAATCATTAAATCAGTTGGTTTTAAATCTGAGCAAACTGTTTCGGGAGGTCAATAACGGCATTATTACCCTGACCGCATCTTCCAAAGAACTCGGCATAATTTCCGAACAGATGAACCAGGGAGCAGAGTCGACCTCAGACAAGGCTCGTACAGTTGCAGCGGCGGCTGAAGAAATGAGCACCAATATGAATAATGTGGCTGCTGCCAGCGAGCAGGCTGCCACCAATGTCAGTATGGTAGCCGCAGCCTCAGAAGAGATGAGCGCCACTGTTCAGGAAATCGCCCAGAATTCTGAAAGATCGCGCAGCATCACCAGTGAAGCCGTCGCCCAGGCCCGAAACACAACCTATAAGATGGATGAACTGGGAGGGGCGGCTAAGGATATCAGCAAAGTGGTCGAAGTGATTTCGGAAATATCAGATCAGACCAACCTTTTGGCCCTGAATGCAACAATTGAAGCCGCTAGGGCGGGTGAAGCAGGCAAGGGTTTTGCCGTGGTGGCCAATGAAATCAAAGAATTGGCCAGACAGACTGCCCTGGCGACTGTTGAGATCAAAGAAAAAATATCGAGCATTCAATCTTCAACCATTGACACGGTCGATCAAATACAAAAGGTCACTGAAATTATTCACCAGGTCAATGAAATTGGCTCCACCATTGCTACTGCAGTGGAAGAGCAGTCGATTTCCACTAAGGAAATCACCAGAAATGTTTCCGAGGCTGCTCAGGGGATACAGGAAGTGAATACCAATGTCGCCGCCGGTTCAGCAGTGGCAAATGATATTTCAAAAGAGATCTCAGAGGTGAACATGTCTGCGGATGAAATAGCTGCCAGAAGCTCCCGAGTCAATATCAGTGCCCGGGATTTGCAAAAACTTGCCGATAGATTTACTCAAATTACGAATAAATTTAAACTTTCCGATGCCGCCTTTGATATCGGCGCAGTAAAAAGTGCACACCTTCAATGGCGGTCCAGGCTCGAAGGCCTTTTGCATGGCCGTCAGGCCTTAAGGCCTGAAGAGGTTTCAAACCACCATGAATGTGCTTTTGGTAAATGGTATGACGGCTCAGGCAGCCAAATGCTAAAAACCATCCCTGTTTTTTCTGTGGTGGGTCAACATCATGAAAAAGTGCATGCTTATGCCCGGCAGATCGTGGATTTACAGTATAGCGGAGATAAACAAAAAGCAGCAGGGTTGATGAATTCTTTTGAAGAGGAACGGGAAAAACTGTTCTTGGCTCTTGACGAGTTATATCTGATCTGATGGATTTTTCTTGATGGTTGAATTCAAAATGTTTCGAATTTTTTAGTCAATTTGTTTTTTGCTTTGTTCCATATGGTTTAAACTGGGTCTTAAATTCCATTTGTTTTACACTACAATATATTGTAAGCTGATTCTATCCTGAATTGTCTGAAATAACAAACGTGTTCGTTTCATTATAAGATTTAAAAAAAATGCATTTTGCCCATTTCAAAATCGACGCCTACTTGGATAGTAAAGAGATCTCTTATGGCTGAAAAACCGACCTATCAAGAGTTAGAAAAAAGAGTCCAGGAATTAGAAAAGATAGAATCTGAGCAAAAACTTGTGGAAGAGAAACTATATGAAGAAATGGCTTTCAACCAAACGTTGCTTCAGGCTGCACCTGTTTTCTTTGTAGCGATAAACCCCGAAGGCAAAACAATAATGATAAATGGAATGATGCTTCAGTCTCTTGGATACAAACAGGAAGAAGTTGTTGGAAAAGATTATATGACGACTTTCGTCCCGAAAAAAGATCGCGAAGCATTATCCAAAATATTTAATAAACTCATTAGGCTAAATGAACCAACTTTAAATGAAAATTATATCCTGACGAAAGATGGTAAGGAAATTTTAATTGAGTGGCACGGAAGATCTATTTTTAATAAGAAAGGCGAATTTGCCTATTTTGTTGGTTTAGGATTAGATGTAACCGAGCAAAGACGGGCAGAAAAGGAACTCAAAAGAGAGAGAGAGACCTTGTCAATGATTTTAGAGAGAACCCCCCATGGTATCTCATTGGTTGACAATGACGGCAAATATCTTTTTGTAAATCCATATTTCACTAAAATAACCGGCTACATGCTTGAAGATATACCCTCCAAAGAAGAATGGTTTGAAAAAGCTTATCCAGATGAAAATTATCGAAAAGAAGTCACTGATGCCTGGAAGAAAGACATCCTTCATGAAGGGATGGGAAAAATTAGAGAATTCAAAATCAAGTGCAAGAATGGAGATACCAAGCATATCGAATTTAGGTCTGCTTTCTTGAAAAATGAAAAGATTTCAGTTTTGACTGATGTGACCTCAAGAAAAGAATCCGAAAAAATAATCAGTGAGAAAGACCGCTTGCAAGGTGCGCTTGAACTTTCTAAAGCTGTTTGTCATGAAATGACCCAGCCCCTGATGAGTATTTTAGGATATTTTGATCTTATATTGCTTGATATGCCTGCGGATGACCCCAATTACTCACGAATCTGTAAAATTCAAAAACAATTAGAACGAATGTCAGATATCACAAAAAAATTAATGAAAATTTCAAGGTACCAAACCAAGGATTATCTAAATGAAAAGATTTTAGATTTATCTGAAACATCAAAAGATGAAAAATCGAATTAGGTGAACATAAAACCATACCGGCAGATTATGAAAAATTTTTTCTCTTGCCTGTCAGGAGGTTACAACCCGCCATAACCGAACGGAGAAATGGGTGTTACAAAGACTCCCGGCTTTTCAAATTGAAATACTCGTGGGACAGGATGGACATGAGCCGAAGAGACAGGAACTCATCTCCTCTTTTCAGGGCTTCCCTTTGAATGCCGTCTTCCCTGAACTCTAAGGAACGGTAGACATGAAAGGCCCGCTCATTTTCCAGGAGCACGTCCAGCCAGAGCCGGTGAGCCGACAATTCTTCGAAGGCTTTTTTCTGGATGAGCATCACGGTTTTTTTGCCCAGGCCCCTGCCCTTATCCTTGATCACGATCCGCTTGAATTCAATGTTCTGATCCGGGCTGTCAAGACCGGTTAAAATCACATAGCCAAGGATTTCGGCTTCAGGCCCCTCAACGATGAAATGCCCGTAATGGGGATCGGACAAAGAATTTTTATGCTGTTTTGGGGTCCATTGACGGATAAACGGGCTGCTTTCCGGATCTCTTTCCAGTTTCAGGACGGTTTCAAGATCTGATTCTGTTGTGGGTCTTAGCCGGACGTTCATGCTGTCAGAAACCATTTGTCATATCCTTAGAATTGTTTAATATCATCCAGCAGGGAAAAACTTACAACATGGCCAAGATCCACGTATACCCGTTTGCGGTTTGACCGGACGCCAGTCTGCCGGGTTTCGTAGATGTAGAGCTCTTTTGTTGTGGCGGTGTCTTGGTTGTCATGGGCATCGGCATCGGACAAAAGCGCGCAGCCGTCTGTCACCGCTTCCAGGACTCCTATATAAATCCAGGAGGAGCGGGTATCCAGGACAATACACTGGCCGATGTGAGATTCAAGATCGGTTTTCATGATTGAAAATGAACATGAGCTCTGATCTGCTTCTCAGGATCTGGGATGGGGCAAAAATACACTGAACCTCTCGCCCAGGTATTTGCAGATCAGATTGGGATCGTCAATAAACACCTTTCCGGTTGAAAAGCTTTTTTTGGCTCCCTCCGGCAATTTTGTGCCATCCTCAAGAACCAGGACCGGGCAGCTCTGGTTTTCCTCGCCCAGGCATTCAACCACCTTTTTGCGGGGTCTTGGATAATCCACGCTGATGATTTCAAGCCGGTCTTTTACCTTTGGGGAATAATAAAAAAAACCTTCCACCAGGGCGCAGTCCGGACAATAGAAAGGTCCTTGGCTGTTTGCCTCGGTCCAGGGGGTCAGCATAAAAAGAATCGGTTTTACCATTTTTTAGCCTCCTTTACGGTTTAATCTTTTTTTGAAAATAGTCGGCAAATCAAATTGTGTCAAGAAAACCTTTGGTTGACAGGGGTCTGTTTTTTATGCACAATAGCTCTCATGGTCTTAAAACATATCAGTCGATTCCACGTCCATTTTTTGAACCGCTTCAGCGGCCTCTGATCCGGTCCTTCCGGGAAAGGACATTGCCCTGCCCCGGCAAAGACAAACATCTTTTACAAACCATTAACGTATTTATTTATGAGGTAATGATATGAAAATTATTGTTCTTGGCGGCGGCCTTGTGGGCGGCCCCATGGCCCTTGATCTTGCAGAAGACAGGGATTTTACCGTCAGTGTGGCAGATGTCAACGAAAAAACCCTGGCAAAATTCAAACCTTATCCCGGGATTCAGACCATCCGGCAGGATCTGTCCGACCGGAAAAAACTCAAAACCCTGGTTTCCGGCTTTGACATGGTCATCAGCGCTGTTCCGGGATTCATGGGGTATAAAACCCTGGAAACCATCATCAATGCAGGGAAGGATGTCGTGGACATTGCTTTTTTCCCGGAAGATGCTCTGACCCTGGACAGTCTTGCAAAGAAGAAAAACGTGACCGCTATTGTGGACTGCGGGGTTGCACCAGGCATGAGCAATATGCTCACAGGGTTTGGCGATCATCTTCTGGACAAAGCAGAAACCGCCGTCATCTATGTGGGCGGCCTTCCGGAAATCCGGACCCAGCCCTGGGAGTATAAGGCTGTTTTTTCTCCCATTGATGTGATTGAAGAATATATCCGGCCCGCCTTTTATGTGGAAAACGGACAGGTTATTGAAAGACCGGCCTTGAGCGAGCCTGAGTTTATTGATTTTCCCGAGGTCGGCACCCTTGAGGTGTTTAATACCGACGGCTTGCGGTCTCTTATCAAAACCCTTGATATCCCCAACATGAAGGAAAAAACCATGCGGTATCCGGGCCATATTGAAAAGGTGAGGCTCTTGAGAGAGGCAGGGTTTTTCAGTGAAGAACCGGTCTCGATAAAGGGCCGGATGATCCGGCCCATCGATGTCACGGCAAAACTTCTCTTTCCCCAGTGGGAGCTGAAACCCGGGGAAAGGGATATCACCATCATGCGTGTTTCCGTATCCGGTGAAAAAGACGGCCAAAAAACAACCTATGCCTGGGATCTCTTTGACCAATATGACCCGGCAACCAGAATCCATTCCATGGCCAGATGCACAGGATACACGGCAACTGCCGCGCTGAGACTTTTAAAAGAGGGGCTGTTTACTCAAAAAGGCATTATCGTACCGGAATATATCGGGCAGAACGAGGCCTGTGTTCAATTTATCCTGAACGCCCTGAAAAAGAAAAATATCATTTACAAAGAGACCATCACCCATCCGTAAAAACAAAAGCGGCCTGCAGATTTTATCTTCCGCGGGCCGCTTAGATGTTCTTCTGATATCTTGGGCGATTATTTACGTTCCACGATCAATGCAAGGCCCTGACCGCCGCCGATGCAAAGGGTGACAAGACCGTATCTCAGGTTTCTTGCCTGTAGTTCATAAACCAGCTTTGTGACCAGGGCGCCGCCGGAAGCAGATACTGGGTGACCAAGGGCAATGGCGCCGCCGTTGACATTGACTTTCTCAAGATCCATGCCAAGCTCGCGCATGCAGGCCAGCGCCTGGGAGGCAAAGGCTTCGTTGAGCTCGATGAGATCGATGTCAGCCATGGTGAGGCCTGCTTTTTCAAGGGCCATACGGGTTGCAGGAATGGGGCCGATTCCCATGAGGGCCGGATCAACGCCGGTGGAAGCATAGGACACGATGGACGCCATGGGTTTGATGCCAAGGGCGTCGGCTTTTTCCTTTGACATGAGCATGATGGCGGAAGCACCGTCATTCATGCCGGAGGCGTTGCCTGCCGTGACTGATCCGCCGGTTTTAACAAAGGCGGGTTTCAGTTTCTGAAGGCTTTCCATGGTGGTTCCGAATCTGGGGTGTTCATCGGTATCAAAAATTACAGGACCTTTTTTCCCCGGGATTTCAACCGGAACGATCTGGTCTTTAAATTTTCCTTCCTTGATGGCTTTTTCAGCCAGCTGCTGGCTTCTCAGGGCAAAAGCATCCTGGTCTTCTCTGGAGACATTGTATTTTACCGCAACATTTTCTGCGGTCTCGCCCATGGTGTTGCCGCTTAAGGGATCAAAAAGAATCAGCTGGTCCTGGAGCTGGCCATGACCCAGGCGGTATCCCCACCGGGCCTGTTTCAGCATAAAAGTAGCGTTGCTCATGCTTTCCATCCCGCCTGCAATGATGATATCGGCATCCCCTGATTTAATGACCTGGGCTGCCAGGGTAACGGCCTTGACGCTGCCGGCACAGGCTTTGCTGATGGTGAACTGGGGTTTTTCAATGGGAATCCCGGCCTTTACTGCCACAACACGGGCGGAATTGATGGGAAGATCTCCGGTTCTGTAGCCGGATGCATAAATCACCTCATCTACCTGGTCGCCGGTAATCCCGGCTCTTTTGATGACTTCTTTTATGGGAATAGGTCCGAAATCAATATCACTTAATGGCTGGAGTGTTCCTCCAAATTTGCCGATAGCCGTCCTGCATGCTGCAACGATGACAACTTCTCTCATTTTTCCTCCTGAAAAAAATATATAATTATCACTATTATCCTCTATATAGCTTCAATATAGCTGTAATATAATTGGCCAACCCTGTCAACCAAAAACATTATTGCTCATTTTCTTTGTCACACAGCCTGAAAATATTTTCTTGAATATTCATCTGCCATGTGTCACAATATTTGGCATTCTGTTAACAAACATTATTTTATCTATTCAAAACCCAAGTTTCACGCAATTCTCAGAGGGAGCCCCCGTTTATGAAACGAGTTTTTTGGCTGCTCATCACCATTGCAGGGATGGTTTTTCCAGCCATGGCCCAGGACACGCTCACATTTTCCAGGGTTGAAGGATTTGGGGCAGATATCACCGAACAGGTGGTGAAAGAAGCCTATCATCGGCTGGGTATCCTGATCAGCGCCCAGCCCCTTCCGGCGGAGCGTGCCCTTTCCCTTGCAGGAAGCGGGGACTTAGACGGCGAAGTATCCCGGGTTGAAGGAATTGAAAAAAATTACCCGGATTTGGTCATGGTGCCGGTACCCGTAACCGCAACCGAAGTTGTTGTTTTTACCAAACACGTCATTTTCCCGGTCACCGGCTGGGAAAGTCTGAAACCATACAGTATCGGAATTCTGACCGGAGCCAAGTTTGCCAGAGAAGGAACACAGGGAATGAGGGCAGAACCGGTCACAACCGATGAACAGTCTTTCCAGAAATTGGATGCCGGGCGGATAGATGTTGCCGTGACCACCTATATCAACGGCCTGGAAACCATCCGGAAATTGAATTTAAAGGATATCAAGGCCTTAGAGCCTCCGGTGACGACCCTGAAACTCTATCATTATCTTCACAAAAAACATATGGACCTTGTTCCGAAAATCACTGATGTCTTAAAACAGATGGAAAAAGAAGGCCGGATGGTGGATATTCGCAAAAAAGCCATTGCAAACCATTTTAAATGATGCGGGTCGACATGCTGTTTCAAAAAAAATCAGTTGTCATTGCTGTCCTCTTTGCCCTTGTCACTACCACCACGGTTTTGCTTACAGCGTTAGGGACAGGCTATTATATCTATGAGCGGAACCGGGAGCTGTCCCTTCTTCAAGACAATTTAGAAATAACCACAAAACAGCTTGCATCAGACCTTGCCCTGCCGGTATGGAATTTTGATGAAGCCGTAATCAATAAGGACCTTGAAGGCATTTTCCATGATCATGACATTTACGGAGTCGTGGCCAAGACAAATCATGTTGTAAAAATTCGGCTGCGGGACGATAAATGGGGAATATCCAGCGCAGAAAAAGAATTTTCAGGCGATGGGCTTCTGGTCAAAGAACAGGAAATCGCCTCATCCAACAAATCACTGGGTTCGGTCAAAGTTTTTGCCTCCCCCAAATTTATTCAGGAAGATCTGAAACGAACCCTTTTCTTTATCATCTCCATTATCCTGATGGTTGATCTGATCCTAGTGCTGAGTATTTCTTTTCTTTTCTGGCGCATAATTTTAAACCCCCTGAGAGTTATTGAACGGTATGCAGACTCCTTTATTACAGGAAAAGAAGAGGTCCTGGCAAAAAGCGATATATTCCGGGGCGAACTGGAAAGCCTTCGCTCCTCCATCCAGTCGATGGTCGGCCTTCTTGCTTCCCGGTATATTGAACTTCAGGAGGAAACCAGGCGTTTTAAAGAAAGCGAGGAGCAATACCGCATGCTGGTTGAAAACATCAATGCCGGGGTGTTCCAAAGCACATTAACCGGCACCTTTCTTAAAATGAACCACATGGTTGCCCACATAGCCGGGTATGACAATGTGGATGAATTAATGTCAAAACCTGCCTCCTGTCTCTATGCCGATCCGGATGACCGCAGGCGGCTGATAGAAACACTGATGCAGCAGGGTGAAATCAGAAACATGGAACTGCTTTGCATGAAAAAGGATGGAACTCAAATCTGGATTTCCATGAATGCCGTGATTCAAAAGGATACAGATGGCGGGCAAGATAAAATTTTAGGGGTTGTCAATGACATCAGCGAGCGCAAAAAGGCTGAAAACGAGAAGGCAAAACTGGAAGAGCAACTGCACCAGGCCCAGAAAATGGAGTCTGTCGGCCGTTTGGCCGGTGGCGTGGCCCATGACCTGAACAACCTGTTATCCCCCATTATTGGATATAGCGAGCTGCTGGGAGAAGAAATCATCAAAGGAGATGATATCAAAGAAGCTGCCAGAGAAATCAACAAGGCCGGATTGCGTGCCAGGGATGTGGTTCGCCAGCTTCTGGCGTTTAGCCGGAAACAGGTCCTTGAGATGAAAATCATAGATCTGAACGCCGTCTTGATTGATTTTAAAAAACTGCTTCGCCGGATCATCCGGGAAAATATTATCATCGATTTGATCCCGTGCCAGGGACTGCCACCCATCCGGGGGGATGTGGGCCAGTTGGAACAAATCATTATGAACATTGCCGTCAATGCCCAGGATGCCATGCCAGAAGGGGGAGTGCTGAGAATCGAGACCGCTGTCACAGATCAACCAGCCGCCGATCTGAATAGAACCGGTTTAGATACTCGTGATACGGCAATGCCGGGAAAATATGTATTAATAAGTTTCAGCGATACCGGGCTTGGCATAGATAAAAACACACAAGACCATTTGTTCGAACCCTTTTTCACGACCAAAGAAAAGGGCAAGGGCACAGGACTTGGACTTGCCACGGTATATGGCATTGTCAGACAGCATGGGGGCAGTATCCGGGTTGACAGCAAACAAGGCAAGGGCACAACATTTGAGATTTATTTTCCTGTGGATGGAGATTCCATAGGGATTGATAAAGCCGAACCCCAGAGCACTCCAAAAAATCTTGACGGCACCGAGACCATTTTGCTGGTGGAAGACAATGACGGGGTGCGCTGCATGACCGAAGGCATGCTGAAACTGAAAGGCTACAAGGTTTTAAGCGCGGAAAACGGAGATGCGGCCCTGTCGGCCCTAAGACAACACAACGGGCCTCTTAATCTTTTGCTGACCGATGTAGTGATGCCCGGTATGAGCGGCAAAGAGCTTTTTGACCGGATTACGGCAAACCGCCCTGATGTAAAAGTGCTTTATATGTCCGGCTATACAGATGATGTCATTGCCCATCATGGTGTTCTGGATGAAAATGTCTCTTTTCTGCAAAAACCTTTTTCAGTTGAGGGATTGACTCAGAAGGTCCGAGAGGTGATTTCCGGCATCTGATTCACGGATTTACATATTTTTTTAAATAGGAATTGAACCTTCGATGAATTTTCCTGGCGCCAGACATTTTAATTTAATAAGCCTTCAGGCCTTTTTATCGATGATATTTTTGTTCTTTGCACCTGGATTTGTCTTTGCCAACACGGGGACTCAAATTTTTATACTGCATTCCTATTCAGATGAATACCCCTGGACAAAGGGCCAGCACCAGGGATTTTTAAAAACGATCTCCCAGGACGACGCACAACTGAATGCAGCCGTCAGCACCGAATTTCTGGATACCAAACGGCGTTCCTATGATGAAGCCTATGCAGAAGAGCTGGCCCGCCATTTGCTCATCAAATACAAAGGATACAAGCCTGAAGCCATTTATGTCACGGACGACAACGCTCTTTTGTTTGCCCGTGATTACCTAACCCGGGTCTTTCCAGATACCCCTGTTTTCTTTTCAGGGATCAATGATTATGGTGTCCAGGCAAGCCTTGATCCTTCCCTTTTCACTGGCGTCTTTGAACGAAAAGAAATTGCGCCGAATCTGGAGTGGCTGCTGGCCATGGATAAGAATGCCAATGACCTTATTTTTATTGGTGACAACAGCAATACCTATCAGGCCATCGCGTATGAGCTTCGCGATGATTTAATCCCATATGGGCTGCGGACCACATTTATTGCAGAAAAGGAGATGGATCGAGCTCTTAAAAAATTACGTAATCTGCCGGGTAAATATCTTTTTTTGACCACCCTGGGAGGCATGACCGATGCCAACGGTCAGGTACTTCCGCTAAATGAGAGTCTGAAGCGCCTTGTACAGACAGGGCGCATCGTTATCAGCATGGAAGATGCCTATATCATGGAAGGGGTATTGGGAGGCCATGTGACCAGCGGCCAGGAACAGGGCTTGGCAGCCGGAAGGCTATTTCTTGCGTATCACCACGGAAAACCTGTGATCAGCCTTGCGCCTGTTCTTGAAAGCCCCAATGCATTTGTTTTTGACGACCAGGTCCTGAACCGGTTCGGTCTCAACCTGCCAGAAAGCATCGTTGATCAGGCTGTTCTTTTAAATCCCCTTCCCGGTTTCTATGAACACTATCGCTCCCTTATTCTAGGCAGCCTGATTCTTCTGGCAGTATTGCTTTTTATGGTCATTACCGGGGCGTTTTCCATTCTCACACGGAAAAATCGTGAGCTTTATGCTGCCCAAAAAAGCGCCGAGGCAGCCAACACCCTTTTCAAAGAACTGGCCGAACAAAGCCGGACCCTTCACTGGGAGGTCAATAGCGATGGAATATATACCCAGATGACTTCTGTATCCTATGCCGTGCTGGGGTATCTGCCCGAAGACCTCATCAACCGGAAACATTTTTATGACCTTTTCACCAAAGAAAATCTGAATGCCGGCACGCCATCAATGGTTGATTTTTTTACCAGAAAAGATCCTTTCCACGATCTGGAGCACATCCTGCAGGCAAAAAACGGAGATCAGGTCTGGGTATTATCCAACGGGGTCCCGGTTTTTAATGATAAAGGCATATTCCAGGGGTATCGGGGATCTGACAGCGACATTACCGGACGAAAGCAGGCTGAAAAAGAGCGGGAAAATCTTGAGGCCCAGAACAGGCATCTCCAAAAAATGGAAAGTCTGAGTCGAATGGCAGGCGCCGTCGCCCATCATTTCAACAACCAATTGGCGGCCGTAATCGGCAATCTGGAATTAATTCAGATCATACGGCCTCATGATGAATCCGCCCATAACCTTGCCGAAGCAACGAAAGCGGCTCAGAATGCTGCACAGATGAGCAGCCTGATGCTGACCTTCTTGGGTCAGACAACGGCCAAAAAAACATTGCTGGATCTAAGCGAGGTTTGCCAAAAAGCCCTGCCTCTGATTCAGGCCATGTTCATGAAACACATAGACCTTGTAACGGACTTTCCGGTCCCCGGCCCGAAGATCAATGGAAATGAAGGTCAGATCCATCAGGTTTTGACCAATATAGCCACCAATGCATGGGAGTCCTGCAATGACAATGGCAGTGTCTATATCTGCATCAAAACCGTTCCCATATCAGACATTCCACTCTCACAACGGCACCCCATCGACTGGAAGCCCGGAAACACCTCGTATGCTTGTCTGGAAGTCAAGGACACGGGCTGCGGCATTTCTGAAAAGGATATGGAAAAGCTTTTTGATCCGTTTTTTACAACCAAGTTTACCGGAAGGGGCATAGGATTGCCCGTGGTATTAGGCATTGTGAGGGCTCACCATGGCATAATCACGCTGGAGAGCAAACCAGGCCTTGGAAGCACCTTCCGGGTTTTTTTACCAACGGCAACCTGAGTCTTTTGATAATAAAACCCCCTCTGCCATATCCTGATAATACAGCAGGGGGGAAAGGTTTTGTCCTTGATTGATCAAAGAGGAAATCCCGCTTTTTTCCAGGCTTCCACGCCGCCATCAAGGACTTTGGCATTTTTAAACCCAAGGCCTTTATACTGTTCTGCCGCACCTGCGGCAGTTCCGCCCGATTTTCAGGCGCAATAGAAAATAATTTCCTGATCTTTTTTTAATCCATTTGCTTTTGATTTAAATTCATTTAGAGAAATAGCACCTTCCAAAGAAACGGCCTTGAATTTTTCGTCACTATCATAGGCACACACCAGCAAAGCGGATTTTTTCATTGTTTTTTCCCTGGCGTCAGGGGCTGATACACTTTCAATTTCCATCATGTTTATCTCCTTTTGGCACACCCGTTATAGGTCATTCCCTATTATTTCCTTAGGGATCATGGAAATTTAATGGATATTTTCCGGTTCCCGTTTTTATTCTTGACGCTGATATCCAAATCAAGGCTTGAATCCCGTATACCCATGGCTAATTTTATTTTTCCGTTATCATCTTCAATATGGGTCATTTCCCTGACCGCTTCAAAAATATTGGCAGCCACCGCAGGGCCGGGTGAAGGAAGTTCGGTATCACGATATTCGGCAATAACAGATACCGCTCCATCATCTTCCTGCCGGATGGTTATTTCTTTTGCATTGTTGTTTACACCGTGAAGCACGCTTAATGCCAGCCATTTTAAAGCTGCATCAAGACTGTTTTTATCATTTTTCAGGTTTGACATTTCTTTCAGCGGATCTGTGGTTGCAAAGCAATTACACAATTCCTGAACTTTTAAATGTAAATTTTCAGTATCTTTCATATCTTTATCCCCCTGTCTAAAAAGGATGGGTAACCCATGTTTGAAAAATAAGCAGGGATCGGATTTATTCAACCCATGTCCTTAGGCAGATAAGATATGCCTAATCTTTCCACTTGTCGAAAGAAGATGAAAAAACCTCAGTGGCCCCATAGTGGGCCGTAAAAATGTATTTTATACCCGTCACACGGGAAAGCATGGTCAGCGAGTTCTCATGGGTTTTTGAATCCATGTTGAAAATATCGTTAAACGCCGTGACCTTGCCGTCTTTCAGACCCATGGCATCCCCGGCAAAGAGCAAACCGTCGTTGACAAGAAAACTCATGGAGCCCGGGGTATGACCGGGCATCGGTATGCCTTTGATGGTCATCCCTGAAACAGTGAGACTCTGATTGTCTTCCAGAAATTCAACAGTATGATGAATCTTGTTTTTAAACATAAAGAGCCGGGCTGTCCGGCCATCAATCATCTGTTCTTCCTTTTTTGAAAGATAAATAACGGCATTGGGAAAAAGGCCCAGGCCTGCCGTATGATCGGCATCCGAATGGGTCAGAAAAACCGCAGCCACCTTTTTGGGATCGATGTTCAGCCGGTTCAGCTCCTTTTGGATATGATCCGTGGTGTTCCCGGCATCCACGGCAATATAGGCGTCACTTGCCCTGATCAGGAAAAGGTTGACAAAATCATCCTTAACAGCATAGACCCCATCCGAGATCTCTTTTGTTTCAACCGGCTTCATTTCACGGGTTTGCATATAAAACATCACAAGATATGCTCCGCCCAACAGGAGCAATAGCCCCAGGCCTACCCCGACAGCCTTTCCGGCTCTTTTTCCATTTTTATTCATATCCTCTCCATGAAACTCCTATAAATGCCGGACCCAATGTTCTGCCCATTATTCAAATTCCAGAATCCCGAAACATTCAGGCCGGTGGAAATCAGGCTTTGTCGCCTCCACCGGCGACCATGTCAGCCAGTGAGGATGCGAGGTCTTATCCCCGCATTTGTAGAAATTGGCCCGCCACTGAATTCCGGAATCAGGTAAAACTGCTGCTGTGTATTTTTCCAAGAGACGGAAGGGAAGCCGGTAAGAAACCGTCCAGGTCAGAGGCACCTGAATTTCAGGGTCAACAATGCGCGGCAGGGAAGGCATACACATAATTTTATCACATTCCTCTTTTGGAATGATGATCCGGTCTTTTCCCCTTGCCGTTTGAAAATGAAAGAGCATGGTGCCGCCGCAATTCATCTCAAGATTGAAATACCCTTTGGAAACATCCATGCCGGGTGTAAAAAAAAATTCCACACAGCTGTCTTCAAAGACCTTGTCCTGGTGATGGGTTGCCACGGCCCGGACATATTGGTCCTCAACACGGAACATCACAAAAACGGCTTCATCTTCAACGCACAGTTTGGCCTGCGTCCGGGGAAAATGATCCGGTTTTTGCCCCATGTGATGATCCAGCGTAAGAGCCGGAATATCGTTCCATGGCGCCCTATCCCAAGACACATCCAAACGGAAAAGAGTTTTATTTTTTTTTACCTGATATTTCATTTCCAAACCGTGAAATATTATATAGACTCCATGGATCGTTTATAGATAAGCCCGTGATAAAAAGCAAGAGGAGGACTGCAAGGTGATAAACCCCGTTAAAAGATATTCCGGCGCACTGGCGGCAATTGTTCTGGCAGCCATGGCCTTTTTTATATCGTGGCCGCCACCGGCCCATGCCGAAGGATTGGCCTATCATCGCCTGGTCATCCTGGGGGACCCGCACCTGCCGGGCCGGATGGTTGAAAAAAAGGAAGCTGTGCGGGAAACCATCAATTCCTGGAATGATGTGGACATGGTCATTGCCGTTGGAGATATCTGCTCCGACTGGGGCAGCGATGAAGAATACCGGCTGGCAAAGGATTTTTTCAACAAATTCAATAAACCCTTTTTCCCCATTGCAGGAAATCATGATTATATCTACCAAACCCCGGCCGGGACGGAAGGCGGGCTTGCGGTTGCCCCAAGAGAAATCCAGGAGGCGAAACTTAAAAAACTCCAGGAAACCTTTAACCTGCCGGGGTATTTTTACTCAAAAACCGTGGGCACATATCGCCTGATTTTTCTGTCATCCGACCATGTTGATTTTCTTTCCGGGATGACGGAACAGCAACTTGCCTGGTTCCGGTCAGAACTTGAAGCAAACAGAAAAACCCCGACCATTGTGGTTTTTCATGGCCCTTTAAAAGGCACGCTGACAGATTACCGGAGGTGGATCAATACGCCCGGTTTTATTGCCCAGCCCCATGAAGAGATCCATGACCTCCTGAAACAAAACCCCCAGGTCTTCATGTGGGTGTCCGGACATACTCACACCCCGCCCACAGAGGAAAGCTTTGCCTCACCCGTCAATGTGTATGACGGACGGATCACCAACATCCACAACAAAGACATGAACCGGGGCGACATCTGGACCAATTCGCTTTATCTTTACCCGGACAAGGTGATCGTCAAAACCTGGGACCACCAGCTGAACGAATGGCTGCCGAATCTTGAAAGAACGATTGCAGCGCCTAAACTGTGAAATATGACATCCAAACCACAAAGAAAAAAAAATCACATAAAAGATTTAAAAACCCGGGGGTCAATCCATGAGCCTATTGGCTTCACTTAAAAATAAAGCCGGACAACTCAAGAAGCACACCCTCACTGTGTATTTTGTTGCCCGTGATCCCCGCACACCCGTTCTTGTCCGGGTATTGGCCGTTTTGACAGCTGCATATGCCCTAAGCCCCATCGATCTTATCCCGGACTTTATTCCCGTCATCGGTTATCTTGATGATCTGTTCCTGATTCCGCTCGGCCTGGTCTTGGTGATACGGCTTACCCCGCCGGAAATTCTAGAATCAGCAGGTCTTCAGGCACAGCAAGCCGTCAGCAGGCCGGTAAATTATCCCGCAGCCGCATTTATCGTGAGCCTGTGGCTTCTTGTGATATGGCTGATTCTCCGGTGGGTGTTTGATTTTGTGCACATCTGACCGGCTGGCAGGGGAAATTCCCCTGCCGCCCAAAGAGCCTGTTTAATTTTTTCTGGCTTCCAGGATTCTCAAAACTTTTCTACAGTTTTTCTCCGCTCTTTTCTTTATATCTTCAGCCAGTTTCAGAGTTTTGTTTTTATAATCTTCATCCGTGATGCCGGTCATGTTGATGCTGACATTTTTGCAGGCCCCCCAGATCCCGGTTTCAAGAGCTTTTGCCCCGACCTCGATATCGGATTTCGATGCAATATTGGCATATTTTGCAGCCTCGATCATGGCATCCCAGGCTGCATCGGCCAGGGTCATAGTGGCCAGCGGCACTTCAATGGCTTTTTTCAGTCCTTCTTGAAGCCTGATCTGTTTTTCCTTTTTTTCTGTTTGTGTCTCCTCCGGCAGGCGGCAGGCTTCGATATAATCCTTAAAAGCGTCGGTATCAGCGTCGATCATGGGGATCAGGGCGCGGGAAGCATTGTGAAGGGCAGGAATGATCTTTCTCATTTTGGTATCCAGGGCTTCGAATTTGCGGACCCCCAGCGTCAGCTTGGCCGCCATGGAGCCCAGGCCCGCACCCATGGCAGCCATGGCCGCAGACACAGACCCGCCGCCAGGGGCCGTGCTTCTTTGCCCCACCTCATCAATAAACTGCCTGACCGTGAGGCCTGCCAGTGGTTCTGTTTTTTCCTCGGCAATGATGTATTCAATGATCTTTTCCTTTGGATGAAAAGGTGTCACGGAATTGAGGCCCAGGCGGTCGATGACAAGCCTCACCTTCTGGTCTTCGTCTAGGATAAAAAGGTTCTCTTTTTCAATATAATAGTCTGCGGCCATGAGCATGGCATTGAGAGGAACAACCCCCACGATTTCAGACCCTGCCAGGGCAACCTTGAGTTTTTTGGCCTCTTTTTTGACTTCCTCAAAAAGAACATGGGGTGGGGTGACCTCATAGTTGGTCAGATTCACCGTGACCTGGGAAAGATTGTAATCCTTGACATACCAGCCCATGCCCTTGACTTCCTTTAATTTTCCCGGCACATCCGGGCCTCGGCCCGCTTCCCTCAGGTTCAGGGCAATCCTGTGGGCCTGGTTGGATGTGGACAAAAGGTTCACATTATAAGCGATGAGAAAGAATCTTGCACCGGCAACGGTTGCCCCCCATTCCGGGATGAATTGAGCAGGGCCGAAATCCGGCTTCCATTCTTTTTTGACAATCTTCTGTTTTAATCCTTCATACTGCCCTTCCCGGATCTGGGGCAGGGTTTTTCGGTAGTCCCGGGTTGAAGATGCTTCATACAGATAAATGGGAATGCCGAGTTCTTCGGCGGCCAGCAGGCCAAAGGTCTTTGATATTTCCACACAGTCTTCCATGGTGACTCCGGCCACAGGGATAAAGGGGCAGACATCAAGGGCGCCCATGCGAAGGTGCTCGCCTTTATGGGTTCTCATGTCGATTTTCTGCCTTGCCACACGAGCCGCGGCAAGGGCCCCTTCCACCACCGATTCCGGGTCTCCCACAAAGGTATAAACCGTCCGGTTGGTAGACTGGCCCGGGTCCACATCCAAAAGGCGGCAGCCTTTGGTGTTGCGGATGGCTGCGGCAATGGCCTCAATGGTTTCCTTGTTCCGGCCTTCACTGAAATTGGGCACGCACTCAACTATTTTTCTCATAACGGATTTCCTTTCCTTTAAAAAAACAAAACATTCCCATATTTTTTTCTTTTATCACAGGACAGGCAACTTGTATATACAGGTTTATTTTTTTTCAAGGTTTTACCGGGAAGAAGCTCCATCGATACTCAAGGTGTGCCCGGCTTCCATAGGAGACAGAATACCGGGACATTGTGAATCCTGTATTGATGGATCAGGTCAAACCCATATCTTTCATAGTAGGCAATATTCCGGTCCTCGCTGGTTTCCAGATAACAGGGGATGTTTTCTTTTTTGAAGCGGTTCAATTGTGCTTCGATCATCTGCCGCCCTGCACCCCGCCTTTGCAAGAGAGAGCCCACTCCGATCATATCGCATAGCCAATACGGCCCTTGAATAATGCCTGCTCTTTTCCTACCTTTGATATTTCCGATTTCGATAAACCGTCCCACAGCCTTTATATCAACATGAAAAAACAAATTGAAAAGCCCGGCTCTCACGGCATCCATGGCCGAGTTCGGGAATCCTTCCGAAGGAAACCAGATCGAAACTCCTTCCAGCTCAACACTAGGCGCCATGACTATACCCTTGGCCATTCCGAGACGAAGCAGAAACCGGCACAGATGCCTCAATTGATTGGTTCTCGAAACAGAATCCGGCAAGACATGTTCAAAAAGAGTGTAGCTCTTGAAAGCCTGACTCAGTATGGAGGACGCTTTCAAAAGGTCTTTATGTTGAATCTGATACATTTGTTCTGAGAAATAGTCTATTTGCTGTTTAACGTACCCTTTACTGGACCGAACGAAGCGCAGCGGAGTACACATCCGGTGCAAGGAGTTGGTTAGACAGCGCGGCTCCACTTTGATAGCTCGATGTCAAACACTCTGTCAAAGTTTTGCCGGTTAATAAAATATTTTTTTCATCTTTTGGCATACCAGAAATGGCAAAAATAAACGCAAATTTCTGCCATGGGTCCATATACCCAAATGACTCTTTCAGGTTTCGTAGCCAATCAACAGAACCTGAAGTGGCTGCCGCCAGTATAACTTCTCTGCGAACAAATGGATCACTCGACTGGTACATGTTCGAGAGCTGAGAGAAATGATTTAACTGGGCATTCCGTGCAAAAAGGCTTAATATCGAGAGCCTAAAATATTCACTACTCTGTACTTCCTCTGTCTCCATCAGGTGTAACAATCTAGAACCGATCTCACACCATCTTGAACCATCGATCGTTTGAATTGAAGACAAATAAAAGCATATGTTCGCAAAACAGGGACATAGACGCTGGATATTATTGAGAGTGACTTCCAGTGCTCCAGGATGACCAATTTGTGATAGTCGCCTATAAAACCAGCGGAGTCTTATGTAATCAACTGGCTCCTGAGATAGATACTCCAATACAATCATAGAGATTATTTCGTCGGAAATTTGGTTCCAATCCGCCGGAGAGATTTGATTGTATGTGATTGTTTTATATGGATTTCCTCCGGAATAACGCCTTACAATTCTAAGCAGGTTTTCTTCTTGCTCATTTATCGGTCGATCTTGGATCATAGATGCGCAGATTTGCTGAAATTCCTGTGGACTATAAAATTTAGTTTTGTGCTTTTGCAACATCAATCGCTGATGCTTATCCAGAATCAAAGCGACTTTTGAAAGTGCTAATCGAGCCGACTTTTCGTTTTGAGCAAACACCACCATGTCATCAGCGTACCGTATGAAATCAATTCCTATTTGAACTAGATTGTTATCGATCGGGATGAGTGTAGCCTCGGCAATCAGATGAATTCCGTGGGGTCCAACCGGAACGCCGCGAGAAACTCCTGCTGTGGTTGACTCAAGTAGCTTGACTATCCACTTAATAACCTGATTGGGAAGACCAGATGCTCCGAGCTGGTTTTCTACGGTGTGGTGGTAAATTTGGTTGTAGAAATCCGCAATATCACAGTGAAGCACACATCCAGCGTTAGTCGCTTTGAGGGCTGCCTTCTCCCAAAAATCATTCCAGGCAGAATGACTTCCATATAATCCGTCAGGATATGAGGGATTAAATCGATAACTAAAGACTTGGTCCGGTGGCAATCGGCGTTGTTCGATGCCACCCCCATATTCAAATATGGCGGCAGCTAACAGTATTGAATCTTGTGGATCTAACTGCGTTGCTTGTCGATAGGATACTTCATCCTTTGGCACAATGAATCTTCGGCATACCCCGGCAGGGAAATCTTTTAGTTGCCTATTAGCTATGGTGTTTGAAATTTCTGCCCTACGCGCAACGGCCGCCGCAACCTCCGGCATCTTTGGAAAGAGGTCGCCGTCTGAGTGTTTAGATAGGAAGTCGATTGCCCATTCAACAGATGCGAGTTGAAGTGTCATTAACTACGCCTCATCTACTATCTACAAACTTATTGTATAGATCTGTCTATTTTTCATAATTTTTATTTACTTGGCTCAAAAACGGCTGTCAAGCAAATAAAAATATAACTGGATACTCCTCAAACATGAATATTTCTATCGGAATATATCATGTTCGAGCTTCCTAAAATCCTTCCTAAAAAATATCAACACCCGTATTCTGAACCTGGAAGCCTTATAACAAGGTCTTAAATTCCGACGAAATGAAATGATATTTGCCCAAGACTCTTCAATCCCGAACCCTGAGGGGTTCTTTTTAAAACTCAACCCGCCGGACATCCTTTCCCGACTGGATCAGGAGATTTTCAAAGGATGAAGTCGAATCCGCCTTGGTCCAGAGCCCGATATAGCCGGTTACGGGTTTTTCAGCCTCATAGCCGAGGATCATTTCGTTGTTGACATAGCCTTTGATTTTGGCTCCTTCGATATCGATGCGGATCTGATACCATTCATCGGTTTTGATTTTCTTTTTAACCGTCCCTCTCAGATAGCGTTTGGCTTTATCAAATTCAAAAAGGGCCACATTGTTTTCAATGGCATTGATCCTGAAAACAAAATAATTGCAGACATCCCGGATGCCAAAGGCAAGACCGCCGGCCCGGTCAATGGTGCCTGCCGATGATTTGACCAAGACCGAGGCTGACCCGTTTTGGATATCGCTGTTTTTGGCAACGGCCAGGGGAAAATAATGATAGGCACCGATATTGTCCAAAAATTCCTGGTAAGTGGACCCGAATATCCTGCCCATGAATCTTGTAAACCCGGAGGTGACGGAATTTCCCCACTGGGAACCGTCCTGGGTGCAGATTTGAGTGCCTTCAGGTGTTATTATCGCAGTCCACTGGCCGGCATGGATGTACATGTCCTTGGGCTCGTCTTCCCGCTTTTTTTCAAGGAGATGGTATTCCTGCCGGAAAAAGGACTCCGTCATCTCCATGATCTGCCGCTCACCGGTGATGGCCATGTCCAGAAGGCGGCTGCAAGCCAGAAGCCGGGCCAGCTGATCCAGTTTTTCCTCTGACTGCGCCCGGTCATACCGCCTCAGGTTGGCATCCAGGAGATCTCCCTTGAGGGTGACGTCAAACCCCAGCCGTTTTAATACTTTTCCAAGAAAAATGATTCTCAGGGACCGCCGGTCATAGGTGCCGACACCGCCTGAAAACTGCAGGGTGATATAATTCTGGTTCACTTTTTCACTGCACAGGGTGTCAATGGTGGCAAAATGATACCCAAAGCGGGCGCTCATGTTCATATAATCCTGGGCAATCAGGACATAGCTGGGCGCTGTTCCCGGCATTTCCCGGGTGGCTCCTCCGGCCATGAGGGTAAAAAAATCACCCATATTGAAATTAATCCCGCCCGACCAGGTAATGCCGGGATGGGTAAATCCTTTCCAGACGGCCTGGAACGGAATGGAGGCAACACTGTCGGCTTCGACGGCATCACAATCGGTCAATCCGCTCTTAAGCCCGCCACCCACGTCAATGAGATAAAAAGACATGGGCAGGTTGGCCTTGAGTTTGACGGACGACATGCCTCCGGCTGTTTCACCAAAGGCAAACATCTGCTTCATGGTGAGCTCATGGGTAAACCGGATGATATCATGAATGCTTTGACAGCTTTCAGCGTTGAATGACGAAGCTTTGGGGTCTGTAAGGTGAAGCGGTGAAATCAGATCCAGGACTTTTCTTGTCTTTTGATAGGCCGGGCTTTCAAACATGGTCCGTTTTACCCGCTTGATCTGGGTCTCAAGGGTGGGGACGAGACCGGCATACACTTTTTTCACATCAGCATACAGCGTCACCAGGTCCTGATCCCGGAGGACTGAAGTGGCGGTTTTGGTGTCCACCAGCATGGGGATTTCAAACTCCCTTGCCACAGAGGCCAGATGGCTGGTGATGCCTCCCATGTCGGTGATGATCCCCTTGGCCCGGCCAATGACCTCTGCATACCTTGCTGCAGCGGTTTTTGTCACCAGGATGGAATCTTTGGGAATGTCGGTCAGACAGGTGTCCGGACCAATGACAAAAACCGGTCCCATGGCCACACCGGAAGATGCGGTTTTTCCGCCTGAAACCAGGACCGGGTGTTCGGTCTCATCCACTTCAATGTTTTCTTCCGAAAACTGGGTATTGATGATGTTCAAGGGCCTGGATTGCAGGATAAAAAGCTTTCCTTTTTTATCCACAGCCCATTCCACATCCTGGGGGCTTTTAAAATACGCTTCCAGTTTAAGGCCATATTCTCTGAGCAAAAAGACCGTATCTTCATCAATGGCCGGAAGCTCTTTTTCAGAATCCGGCATGGATTCCAGATCAATCCCCCCGTCCTTTTGGTTGACCATCCGAAATTCCTTGAGGCTGATATGCTTTTCAAGGATGACCGGGTTTGCCCGGTCCACCAGAAAGATATCCGGTGAACCGCTTCCGTCCACCAGGTATTCCCCGAGCCCGGCTACACAATTGATTTTAACGGCGTCGGACACCGGGTCGGCCGGATTCCGGGTATACATTACACCGCTGGCCTTAGGGTCCAGCATCACAATGGCTGCCACGCACATGGGGGTTTCCCGGTCTCCGAGACCATGGTGCATCCGGTAGGAAATGGCCCTGGGAGAATATTTGCCGGCAATAACCTTTTTATAGGCGTGGATGAGATCCGCCTTGGTCACGTTCAGTTCCGTGGAATATTGACCGGCAAACGAGGCTTCGGTATCTTCCCGGATGGCGCTGCTCCGGACCGCCATGTGCACGCCCGGCCCTGCCTTTTCTTCAACTTCTGCATAGGCTCTCATCAATTCCGTTTCAAGCACCTCGGGAAGGGTTGCCGCCATGATCATCTCCTGAATTTTTCGGCTGACGGTCCCGGTCTGCTCTCCTGAATCAACAGACAGCCCTTCCATGGCATCCGCCACAACCCCTGTCAGATGGTTGGCATCCATAAAGGTACGGAAGGCATAGGCGGTAACGGCAAATCCGTCCGGGACCGGCATACCCAAATGGTTGCGGATCAATGCGAGGTTCCCTGCCTTTGAACCGGTCATCCGTTTCATTTGTGCAGTGATGATTTTTTCCAGGGGAATGATCAGGTCATGGCTCAAAAATTCAAACTCTGTTTTAAGTTCTTCCTCGACTACGTTTTTAAGCATGTCCATGGCCTGGGCCAAGGCGGGCGCCTCTTTTCCGGACATGACTTCAAAGGAAGAAATAATAGCCCCGACCGCGGAAAAAATCTCCCGGCATTTGATCCTGATCCATTCCAGGGTAAAGGGTTTGCCTCCATGATACACTTCTTCGATATCGGCAATGCCGTGAAGAGCGGTATAATTATTTTTCAGGATTTCCCTGAAACAGGTATAGCGTTTTGACTTTACACCTTCAACCGGTGCGAGAAGTGTGCTGGTGTCTTCTTTTTTTGTGAAATTTAATATATTCATTTTATGCTCTCTCTATTTTGCTTGTCAGGAACCTTTGTCAATTTATTCTTGATGTCCAATGCAATTCTGTGAGCCATTTGGATGCTTTTCTGATTTGTGCCCCATTCGGAAAAGTCTTTTCTCTTTCCAGGTTTTTTGAAATTTGAATCATTTTAATGTCGGGAAAATATTTTTTAAATATTTCAAAATTAGGGCTGAGGGTGCTGTCATCCCATTTTACCTCCACCAATAAAGAAGGAGTGTGGTTTGCGGTGATGCAAAAATCGATTTCTCTGCCTTCCTTATTTTTCAGATAATACAATTTCCCTTCCTCCCCCAGGCAATCTTCCCGGAAATGTAATTCTTTTTGAATGGCGCATGCCACGGCGTTTTCAAGTTTTACGCCTTGATCCCCTATGACTTGGCCTGTGTCATAAAAATAAAATTTGGGAGTTTTTTGGATCGCTCTGGCAACATTTTTATGGAAAGGCGAAACTTTAAAAAGCACATACATATTTTCAAGTATGGTTAACCATCTTTTCACGGTTTTATCTGAACATTGCAGATCCTGTGCAAGGGAATTATATGAGACGGGACTTCCGACCCGGTGCTTTAATAACTCGATCAATGTTTCAATCTGAGTGATTTGCTGAACATTCTCAATGTCAATGAGATCTTGTTTTAAAATGATATCCAGATGGGATTTTTTCCAGCGATTATAAAACCTCTTGGTTCCGATCAAAAAGGGTTCAGGAAAACCGCCAAATTCCAGAAGTTTATCCAACTCAGCCTCAAGGTTATCCGGTCTTAAAAAAATGTGAATTTCCTTAAGATCCAAAGGATGCAGCCTGAATTGGAAAAACCTTCCTGCCAGGGAATCTCCAACCTTTTTAAACGTATCTAATTTGGCGCTGCCTGTCACAAGTATGGATGGCGGAATCCCTTCCGTATCATAAACCCCTTTTAACCATGATTTCCAGTTTTTTAATTTGTGGAGTTCGTCAAAAATAATCAGCGGTTTTGACCTGTCCCAGGATTTTTCCTGTAAGCTTAACCTGTCAGCGAGACTATCAAAATTGAAATAATCAAAATCACTTGCCGACATTTTCGATAATGTTGTCTTCCCGGTCTGGCGCGGCCCGGTCAGCAATATGATTTTTTTGTCCAAATCTTCTTTAATATAATCTGTCAGATACCGTTTCATGAAGACTATTCTGGCATCTATTCCGGAATAGTCAAGACTTTTTCGGAATCAAGCTCGATAACGTCATTGAATTTAAATCGATTGCTTTATATTTTTAAGGTTCTGATTTTAAGTTATTCAATGGATTGGCTTTTAGTATTTTGTCCATTTTCATTTCCTCTTTTATTTTAATGGATCGATCTTAAAAAGAGGTTCTCCTGCAACAGTCAATTTCCAATCAGCCATCAGATTAGCTATGGTTACGCTTGACCTGAAGTAAAAACAAACCCATACCAATAAAAATCCCACCTGTAACCTTATGGAACACCTTGATCATACGAATATCTGCGAGCCACTGTCTGGCTGCTTTTGCCAAGAATCCATATGTCATCAGAGAAATGAATGATAATCCCATGAATGTCAATGTCATTACAAAAAACTGTGGAAGTACAGGAGCGTCTACATTCAAAAAGAGTGGGAAAAACGCCACAAAAAATAATATCGCTTTAGGATTCGTTGTCGCAATCAGAAATCCTTCTTTAAATTTTTGCAAAGAGGCACTCTTTTCAGGAAATGATTCCTGGTTTTCAACTGAGAAAAACACTTCTTTGCTATTATATTTTCGAATACCTAAATAAATGAGATAACCTGCACCAATGATTTTTACCAGCATATATAAAAATGCCGACGCTTGAAGTATTGCTCCTATTCCGAACATGGAAATTGATGATACAACGAACAATCCCAAAATATTCCCTAATGAGGAAATTGAAACAATTTTAGGTCCTGACGTAATACCATTTGATATGGCAAGCAAAATAGCGGGCCCTGGGCTTATAATATTCAAAAGCGCAACTGTAGAAAAAGTTAGCCATACATCAAAATTCATTGTTTCTGTCTCCTTTTTCAAAGCTAACAAGTCAATGTTCAGATCTGCCCATTCATAATGCTTTTGGTTTACTTGACTCAAATAGTGGTGTCAAGTTTAAAAAAATCTTTGCAAATAACACTCAAAAAGGGATTCTGACGGACGGGAACCGGGAGGCCTCAGTGTGGGGATAAAATTTAGCCCCGGAAAACATGTTCATGAATTCCTGGTTTACATTGAGTTCAATATAAGTGATGGACTGCCGGATGCTTAGAATCCGGTCAAAGGCGTCAGGCGAGGTCAAAAGCAGTTTGGCCCCACCAAGGGAGCTGTTGCCAAGGACTTCAAAGGTTGAAATGGGGATATCCGGCAGCATGCCGATGGAAATGGCGGATATGGGGTTGATAAAGGAGCCGAAGGTGCCGGCCACATAGAATTTTTTCAGGTCGGTGAAATCAAGCCCTGCCGTGTTTTTCACGATGACTTCCAGGATGGTGTACATGGCGGCTTTTGAACTGGTAAGAGAATTTAAATCCACCTGGCTGAGGACAATGGCTTCCCCGGTGCCGGAAAGGCTTTCATCCACTAGGACAAAGGCTTTGATGCCTTCTTTTTCTATGAGGCGGTTGCCGGAGCCGGATTCTGAAAATTTCCCCCGGATATCGATACGGCCGGAAATAAAAAGAGCAGCTGCCAGATCAATCATGCCGGACCCGCAGATGCCGATGGGTGTTTGATCCTCTATGGTATGAAAACAGATGTCGCGGGACTTTGGGTCCACCCATACACGGTCGATGACACCGGGCTTTGCCGTCATGCCCATTTTGCTCATCCCGCCTTCCAGGGCCGGGCCGGCTGCTCCGGCACAGGCAATGAGAAAATCCTTTGCGCCTACGACAATCTCGGCATTGGTGCCCACATCCACCATGATGCAGGGTTCTTCTTTTTTGTCCAGACCGGAAAAGAGGATACCGGCAATGAGATCTCCGCCAAAATAGGAGCCGATATTGGGGAAAAGATAAACAAGCGCATTTACGTTGATATCCAGATTAAGGCTTTTTGCTGAAAGCGTGCCAGGAATATTGGTGCAGGGGATATAGGGCTCTTTGATGATTTCAAAGGATTCAATGCCCATGAAAAGGTGGGTCATGGCGGTATTGCCTGCTGCCGAGACAAGATATATATCCTCTTTTTCATGTCTGTGGGTCTGGCAAAGAAGAAGAAGGTTCTGGTTTACGGCGCCGATAACCAACCGGGTCAATTCTTCAAGACCTCCAGGCCTTGCTGAATAATGAATCCGTGTGAGCACATCAGGACCAATAAGGGCCTGTGGATTATCAAATCCAATTTTTCCGATCTCGGTAACGGTCTCAAGATGAACTAAGGATATTTCAATCCGTGTGGTGCCGATGTCAATGGCTGCTCCCAGGATGGGTTTTTCCGAGTCTGGTGGAAGAAGATCCATGAGACTCCAGGATGCCTTGTCACGGAATACCACGGCTTTTGCCCTGAATCCCCAGGATCGAAGATCGGACGGCAGGCTTTTTATCACCGGGAATGGTATCCGGATGTGCTCGCTTCCCAGTTCATCCTTAAGGCTTTTTTCCAGCCTTTCCACATCTGCGGTATTGTTGCCGAGGCTGGGTTTTTCAATTTCAATGAGCCGCACCCATCCTTTGCCAGAGATCATTTTCTGAGCTTCTCCAGTCTCGCCTTGACTTTGGGGAAATAATTCATCTCCGTATGAGGCAAAAACAGGGCCCCCATATAATGATCCATATAAGACCGGGTGGAGGCCAGCTCAAAATTGGTCATCATATTGACCACCTTCATGACATCCCGGCGGAGGGCATTGGTCAGGGCATTGATCTTGCACCCGAGGAGGGAGCCGTTGCCGAGATAGGTGACCTTTTCCGGATCGATTTCCGGGAGAAGGCCGATGGTGATGGCACTCTGGAGATCCACATAGCTGCCGAAACCGCCGGCAAGAATGATGCGCTCCACATCTGTGATAGACATGCCGATTTCTTCCAGAAGGGTCAGGGCTGCGCTGAACATGGCGCCATTGGCCCGGATCAGATTGTCAAGATCCGGTTCGGTAATCGTGATATCCCGGTCAATGGCTGTATTTTCCTTATACACCAGGACATATTCCCAGATGCCCTCGGTCTGACGAATTCTCGGGGTGTTCAGGGTCCGGTTGAATTTCCCCCTGGAGTCGATGACCCCGGTTTCAAGAAGTTTGGCCGCCAGGGTAATGAGGCCGGACCCGCAGATTCCCTTTGCTTTTTTGTTGCCCACGGTAATCAGCATAGGTTCATAGGTTTCAGGGTTGATGGAAAAATCTTCAATGGCACCTTTGGTGGCCCGCATGCCGAATTTCACCCCTCCACCCTCAAAAGCCGGGCCTGCCGAGGCGGCCGTGCACACCATCCAGTCTTTATGGCCGATGGCGATTTCCGCATTGGTCCCGATGTCCATATAAAGGGTCAGCTCAGGGGACCGGTACATGCCCGAAGCCATGACCCCGGAAATGATGTCGCCACCCACATAGCTGGACACACCCGGATAGATGAGGGCAATGGTGTGATCCGCAAGATCAATATCAATTTCACGGGCACGGAAGGGCGGATACATGACCGAGGCCGGGACATAGGGCTCCCGGCGCAGATAGGCCGGATTTATTTTTAAGAGAAGCTGGGTCATGGTGGAGTTGCCGGCAAGGGTGATAGTGGTGATCTCGTGTTTGCCCACGCCGCCTTCGGAGAGAATCTCCCGGATGATTTTATTGATGGTCTCGATGATTTTTTTGTGAAGGACTTCAAGGCCATCCCCTTTTTCGGCAAACACAATCCTTGAAATCACATCCTCGCCGTAACTGATCTGGCTGTTGAATTCCCCGTGCTGGGCCAGAACTTCACCGGTCTGTAAGTCCAGGAGCTGGCCGTAAACCGTTGTGGTCCCCACATCCACGGCAATGCCGAAATTTCTGGCAGTCGTGTCAAAGGGTTCGATATTGACGATTTCGTTTTTGCCGTCTTCCCGAACCGGTCTTACTATGGTAGCGGTTACTTTGAAATCCCCCTGGCGGATGAGATCGGGAATTTTCCGGATCAGATCCAGGTTCATGTTGAGGCGATGCTCATTGTGGTTGAATCTCAAATGGTTGATAATCCTGGCCATGTCTGCCTGGTTATCCCCGACCACGGCAGGGGCCAGTTCCAGGTATATCTTTTCCACAGGCGGGATAAAAAGGCCGTCCTGCCTGAGTTCATTCACATCCGAATACACAGCCTTGGCCGTATACCGGCCGCCGGACTGAGCATTAAGACGGCTGGTATCCACCTGAGACTCCACAGGAATTCGGATGGTGATGTCCGATGTGATCTGCGACTGGCAGGCCAACCGATACCCTTTCTCCTGATCTTCGTCGGAAAGATGTTCGGATAGGCCGCCGTCTATGGTTCCCTCTTCCAAAAGAACCCGGCATTTGCCGCAGACGCCTGTACCGCCGCAGGAGGCATTGATGTGAACACCGGCTTCCATGGCGGCCCGGATCAGGTTTTCATTTTGCTCTACTTGAATACTGATATTGTGAGGCAGAAAGTTTACCGTATAGGTCATGGCTCAATCCTTATCTAAATTCATTTTTAAAATCCTGAAACAGCGAAGTAAGTATAAGCATTCTCCATATGGTTTGGCAAGTTAAGAGTCCTTTGACCGTCCAAATAATTATATGAAAAATCATGAATATGAATTGAAATTTTCAGATCTTTATGGAAGTATGAAATGTTTCTAAATAAAAATGATTTAGTAAATATAACCCATTCATCAAAAAGGGGACTTTTCATGAAGACAATTGATGAAAAAAAATTAAGGCAGATCGTCGGTGAGGCCAATATCAAGACAGACCCTTCTGATCTGTATATTTACGGCTCCGACTCATCTGTCCATCATGCCATGCCCTGGGCCGTTGTCAGGCCCAAAACCACGGAACAGGTCCAGGCCATCATGAGATATGCCAATGAGAATCTCATCCCGGTCATTGCCAGGGGCGGGGGATCCGGCATGTGCGGCCAGACCGTTCCGGTCATGGGCGGAATCATTCTTGATATGAAGGGCATGAACAAAATTCTTGAGATCAATCTTGCAGATGTTTACTGTCGGGTCGAACCCGGTGTGGTGGATGATGATCTCAATCTTGCGCTGAAACCCCATGGGGTCTTTTTCCCGCCGACCCCTGCCTCCAGCCGGATTGCCACCATTGGCGGTGAAATCGCCAACAATGCCAGCGGTGTCAGGTCTGTCAAATACGGGGCCACCAGAGATGCCGTTCTCGGCATGAAAGTGGTGCTGCCAAACGGGGATCTGGTGAGTCTCGGTGCCCGGACACGGGTCGAGGCTTCGGGATATCAGCTCCACAAACTCATGGTGGGCTCGGAAGGGACCCTGGGCATTGTGGTTGAAGCCACCCTAAGCTTTGTCCCCATCCCGGAATTCAGATGCATGGGAATTGCCAATTTCAATACCTTAAAGGATGCCGGCGATGCCATCAGCTCCATCATGGCGTCCGGAGCCATTCCTTCCATGCTGGAACTGGTGGATGATGTGGCCATTAAAGCTGTCAATAAGACCATGAATCTCGGGTTGAAAGAAGTGGCGGCTGCCTTGATTTTTGAAGCCGACGGCATGGTCAGGGAAGCCGTGGATTATGAAATCAACAAGATGAAAACCATCTGTGAGAAACACAATGGCGAAGATATTTACGCGAGCTATGACCCCAAGGAAAGAGACAAGATATTCCTGGGCAGAAAATCCCTTTTCCCGGCCTTGTCAAAATATGACGACAATCTGGCCTCCACCTCTCTTGCCGACGACATGGCCGTGCCCTATTCAAAGATGGCGGAAATGGCAGGCAAAATCCATGAAATTGCCGACAAATATGGCATTGTCATGACGGCTTACGGCCATTGCGGGTCAGGATGCATGCACACCAAAATCCTCATGGACACCAAGCGAAAAGATCAGTGGGAATCAGCCAGAAAGGCCATTACCGAAGTATATGAATATGTCCGGTCCGTCAACGGCACCACCAGCGCCGAACATGGCATCGGGCTTTCAAAGGCTGAATCCTTCAAAATTGAAAAGGCGGATTCATTGCATCTGTTGTCCCTGATCAAAAAGGCCATCGACCCCAACAATATCCTGAATCCGGGCAAACTCTCACAGGCCCCCGAAGACTGGGTAACGGCAATGAACTTGAGATATTCTGGGAACAGCCAACATAAAGAGTTATGTCAATGGAAAATAAAAAAAAAGAATTCAAAAACCTTGAAAAATGGCAGGGAACTCTGGCAAATTGCATCCGGTGCGGATACTGTTTTGAACATTGCCCCATGTTCAAGCACACGGGCTGGGAGTCGGATGCACCCCGGGCAAAAATCATTACAGCTTTCGGGCTCTTATCCGGAGAGGTTGAACCTTCCGAATCCGCGGCCCATAAAATGTTCTCCTGTTTCTATTGTAAACGGTGCGAGGCTGCCTGTTCTTCCGGGGTAACCCTTACGGAAATATTTACCGACGCCAAAAAAGACCTGGTTGAAATGGGTTTTAAAGGACCCGGCACCACTTCCACCACAAAAATGAATTGTGCCCGGTGCCTCATCTGTCTGGGTGCCTGCCCCCATGAAGCCAGATTCTATGACGGTAAAAACATTGCCGTTGACCCTGTCAAATGCCGGACCTGCGGAATCTGCATTGAGGTCTGTCCTGCCGGAGCCGCAACCATTGAAAACAGTTTCGGAACCGATAGGGAAGCCCTGATAGACCGGACTTCCACCTTTCTGACCACCCACAAAGCAGCCAAAGCCATCGTCTTTGCCTGCAACTGGTCCTATTATCCTGATCTTCAGGCATCTGTCCTGCCCGATGCCGAAACAGACGACAAAAATTATGAAATCCTTGTCAACATGTGCGGCGGACGTCTTGAGCCCCAACTGCTCATGGCACCGTTTCTCTATAATGCCTGGGGGGTCATGGCAGCGGTATGCCCGGAGGATAAATGTGACCACAAGGGAAATGTCAGGGCAAAAAAAATTGTTGAAATCCTGAAGAATACTTTTAAAAATATTGATATTGATCCGGAAAGGGTTCAGCTCGTAGAGATCAAAGCCGGGGACAAAAACAAATTCCAGATGGAAATCGACACCTTTGTGGACAAATTGAATGGAATGGGTCCCATACGATAAAGGAAAATGGTTATGAAAATTGATGTGCCATACGGAAAAGACGGGACCATGTCAGTGGTTCTAAGGGATGATATCAGGGTTGATTTTCTTGAGGCCAATGATGTTGAAATCGGCGATGAAGATAAAAATATCAGGGATGCCATTGCCCATCCCATCAACAGCAAAAGCTTTAAAAGCTTTTTAAGTAATGCAAAAAAGGTTCTGGTCATTGTAAACGACGCCACAAGACCGACACCCACAAAAAAAATACTGGATTTCATTTTTGAGGATCTGTCAAAAACGAATTTTAATTTCATCATTGCCACCGGTGCCCACAGGGGACCTACAGAAGAAGAATATGTCCAGATTTTCGGCTCTTTTTATGAAAAGATCAGGGACAGGATCATTGTCCATGACGCAAGGGCGGATAAAGACATGGTATTCTTAGGCACCTCCACCAATGGAACCCCCATGCATGTTAACAAGGCCGGGGTGGAGGCAGACAAGATCATTATCATTTCATCGGTGGAGCCCCATTATTTTGCAGGTTATACCGGCGGCAGAAAATCCTTTCTGCCGGGTATTGCCGGGTATAAGACCATTGAGATGAATCATAAGCTGGCCCTTTCACCGGAGGCCAAAGCCCTGGCACTTGACGGCAACCCGGTGCATGAAGACATGATGGATGCCATTAAAACCGTCAAACAGGAGATCTTTTCCATCATGACGGTGCTGGATAAACATCACAAGGTCTATGCCACCTGCTGCGGTCACATCCATGATTCCTTTCATGCTGCCATTGACAGGGCCAATGAGGTCTTTGCCGCTCCGTTGAAGGAAAAGGCGGACATCGTCGTTTCTGTGGTGAAATTCCCCCAGGACATTGATCTTTACCAGGCCCAGAAAGGCATAGACAATGCAAAGCTGGCCCTGAAAAAAGACGGCATCCTGATCCTGGTTGCAAAATGCAGACACGGCATCGGCGGCAAAGCCTTTGCCGATCTTTTGGGGTCCAGCGATACGCCCAAAGCCGCCCTGGATACCATTGAAAAAGGCTATGTTCTTGGATATCACAAGGCTGCCAAGATGGCGGAAATCGGTCTCTGGGCAGAAATGTGGGGGGTTACGGATGTTGAACCCGAAGTTATTTCAAAACTGTTTATACGGCCCTTTAATAATCTTCAGGATGCCGTTGACGAAGCATTTGAGAAAAAAGGGCCTGCCGCAACCGTCCTCTTTCTCATGGATGGAGGGCTCACGGTTCCGAAACTATTTTTCAACTGATATTATATTTTTTCAGCTTTGCATACATCCTGGATTTTGAAATCCCGGCCATGTCACAGGCCTCTTTTACATTATGTCCTGTGTAGGACAAAAGGGCGGCCAGATACTCTTGTTCCGTGCTTTCCAATAATTCATCCAGCAAAGGAAAATTTCCCTGGTCATAATCATCTGACACATTCTTTTTATTTTTCAAATTCGGCATAAAAGATTTTTTAATCACTTTTGCCCGGATATAGGACGGCAAATGGATGGAATAAAGGGTGGGTTCGTTTTTTACCGATGCAACGGCCTTGTCCATGGCGCTGCTCAATTCCCGGATATTTCCGGGCCATTCATAAGCCGCCAGAATATCCAGGAATTCAGGCGAAATCCCCTTTGGATCAATCATATATTTTTTACAGTACTGATCCAGATAATACAGGGCTATTTTGATCGTATCTTCCTGCATCCGTCTTAAAGGAGGAAGATCCATACAGATTCCTTTTAACCTGAATAAAAGGTCTTTTCTGAATTTCCCCTGTTCGCTCAATTGGTTAAGATCTTTACTGGTAGAGGCAATCACCCTGAAATTGCTTGTTTCTTCTGTTTTGCCTCCTGCCGGGGTAAATGACCGGCTCTCCATCACCCGAAGCAGGGTTCTTTGAACCTGCATGGGAAGTTCACAAATTTCATCAAGAAAAAGCGTGCCATTATCTGCAAGCTTGATAAGCCCTGTCCTGTTCTCCACAGCTCCTAAAAAAGCCCCTTTTTTGTGGCCGTACAGCATGCTGTCTGCTATGGCTTCATTTACGGCTGAGCAGTCAACAATGATAAAATTCTTTTCGCTCCGGTTGCTGTTCAGGTGGATGGTTTTTGCCCAGAGCTCTTTTCCGGTTCCCTCTTCTCCTGAAATCAGAACAGCAGTGTCGGAATAGGCCGCAACAGACATCTGTTCAAGACAGGATCTGATTTCCTCTGATTCGCCGATAATCCTGTTCCGTTTTAAAATACCGGGGCTGGATACCTTTCCTTTTTCTTTTCGGAACTGCAGGGCCCGGCTCACCTGAAGATTCAGTTCCTGCCGCAAAAAGGGTTTGCACAGATAATTCCATGCACCGTTGTTAATCGCCATTTCTGCGCCATCCGGGTCACTATAGCCGGTAATAATAATGATTTCAGGTGAAGAAGGAGCTGTCTTTATAATTTTTATGAGGTCCAGACCGTTTGCATCCGGAAGGTTGACATCCAGAAAAACGATGTCGAATCTTCCATTTTTCGCAAGTTCAAGGCCGGCTTTCCCGGTCAATGCGGAACGGCTTTCATGACCGAGGTTCTCCATCATCTTTGCCAGAATGTCGCATATCACCTTGTCGTCATCAATAATCAGTATGTCTGCCATTTTCTCTTTCCATATAAATTAGATACAACACTGCACTTCTTTTACATGAAAACACATGAGCCCCTTTTCAAGAGCCGTCAAATTCGTTGGAAATGGAATAAAGAGCCGAGTGCCGGTAACGATATATTTTTTTTACACGATCCCGAAATTGTTGTCAAACCCAATATAAATCATGAAAAGTGCAAAAAAGAGAAGAAATACCAGGGGGCCGTTCATTTCAAATGTCAGGCCCCCTGGTTGGTTTCGTATTTTCTAAGTGTTATTACAGATCCTTGATGGCGCTGGTCAGCTCGGGCATAAACTCAATGATATTGGCCACAATTCCCACATCCGCCACCTGGAAGATGGGGGCTTTGGGGTTCTTATTCACGGCAACGATGAAAGGATTGCCTTTCAGACCGCCCAGGTGCTGGAAAGACCCGGAGATACCCATGGCCAAATATACTTTTGGCTTGACGGTTTTACCGGAGGTGCCGACCTGTCTGCCTTTTTCCAGCCATTTTGCATCCACAATAGGTCTTGAGCAGGAAACCACGGTTTTCATGGCTTTGGCAAGCTCTTCTGCAATTTCGATGTTTTCCTGTTCTTCAATACCGCGGCCGATGGAAACCAAAACATCAGCCTTGGTGATATCTACATCGCCGACTTCTGCCTGAACGATTTCAAGAAATTTTCGTTTTGCGGAAAGATCACCGGCGCCGGCTGATTTATCGACTACGGCGCCTGAAGCTGTTTTTCCCTCAACCGCAGCAAAAGATCCGGGTCTGATGGTGATAACGGCGCCGGAAGAAACATCAACAGCCACATGGGTGCTGACGGCCCCGCCCAGTTCTTGACGGGACGCTTTAAGAACGGTTCCCTCAAGACCGTCGAAATTAACTACGTCTGCTGCATAAGCGGCATTCATTTTAACGGAAAGACCGGGGGCAAGGTCCATGCCGAAGGTGTTGTGAGGAACAAGAACAATGGCGCCTGCCGGGATAATATTGAGCAATGCTTTTCTGACAACCTCTGCATTGGGATAGGCAAGGGCGGCATTATCGATTTTGATGACTTCGGCATAGAGGCCCGTCATTTCTTTTGCAACCGTATCCAGGTCTGCGCCTGAACCGGTCAATACGGCAGTCAATGATGCGCTTTTATCAATCTTTGCCGCAGCAGTCAAAAATTCCATGGCCACATCTTCGGCAACACCGTTAGAAAATGGAATGTAAGCAAAAATCTGTGTCATGATTAGAGCCCTCCTTTTGCTTTAAGCTTCTCAATCAGTTTTGCAATGATCTCATCTGTCGAGCCTTCAAGCATCTCAGCGCCTGCGCCCATATCCGGCACAAAATAATCAATTCGTTTTGTTTTTGCTCCGGCCTTTCCCACGCTGCCTGCTGCAATGCCGAGATCCGATGCTTTTTTTACGGGGATTTCAACGCCGGCCACTTTTCTGATGCCGCGGATACCCACATACCGGGGTTCGTTGATACCGGTCTGGATGGAAAGAACACAGGGAAGTGATATTTCATTCATTTCCTGGTTACCGCCTTCAATTTCTCTTCCCACTTTTATTTTTCCTTCACCCACTTCTATTGTTTTAACCAGTTATGCATAGGGCATTTCCAGCATGGCAGCCAGCATGCCGCCCACCTGGC
>CAZWMY010000021.1:0-41408 GCA_964635025.1 uncultured Desulfobacula sp.
TCCTGAACATTTCATCACAGGCCCCCTTTTTTCATAAAAATTTTGACACTACCGGTTAATAACAAATCTGCCTTGGTTAATACAAAATTCGTACCAGCAATGGTTTTATCGGCTATTTTGTTTTTCCCTGTCAATCAGGCTTAAAAAATACCTTTTATAAAATATAGGCTTGAAATAAGTATGCTTATTCTGGTAAAGTTCATCATCTGAGTTATAAATCGAATTTTGTTTTCTCTATTTTAAATTTTTCGTTTTAGCACTGTACAGTGCTGTATTGTCGTTTTTTCAGGGTTGATACGGCTATTTGAGACACAATTGTCTCTTGGTCGGTTTTTGCTGGTTTCGCTGTTATGGTTTTACCCTATCGCCTGTTGAAGAGGCAGTTACAGAGAATGGATGATTTTTTATCATCCGGCATGATGTTTGCTATAGTCATTCATAGAAAAAATGAATCCTGGAGGGATTATATATGGCTGTATCTAAAACAGGGAAGAAAAAGAGTCTGGAAAAACATAAGAAAATCAGTACATACGTTGCCTTAAGATCTAAAAATGAGATTTATTACCAGATGGCTTCTGTTTTCATAGCCGTGACAAAAGATAAAGACGAATTAACCCAAGAAATGCTCGGGACTTTGATGGAAAAGAGAAACCCGAATTTTTTTGTGGAAAATAAGCTCTGAATGGCATATATACAGTCCATCCCCTGAAGATAAAGATATCTTGAGTGTCTAAGGGAGACTGTGTGTTTTTTCGTTTCATGGAATTCGTTAACATATAATAAAGGAGATCGTAGATGGCTGAACGAATGGGTATTTATAAATGCGGCAAATGCGGGAATATTGCACAGGTTCTTCACGGCGAAAAACCGCCTGTCATGTGCTGCGGCCAGCCCATGGACCGGCTGGTGGAGAATACGGTGGATGCATCAAAAGAAAAACATGTACCGGTCATTGAAAAAACAGAGGGCGGTTATGTGGTAAAAGTCGGGAGCGTAGCTCACCCCATGGGCAATGACCATTGGATTGAATGGATTGAGCTTGCATCCGAGGATTCTCTTTTTGTCCAAAGACAGATGCTGACACCAACCAGTGAACCTAAGGCAGAATTTAAAACCAATGCGGCAAAAGTAGTCGCAAGGGCCTATTGCAATCTCCATGGCCTCTGGAAATCTTAATCCATATGTTCTTTTTTTAAACAAAAATCCCCTGAATGTGCACTTGCCCATCAGGGGATTTTTGTTAAATAAATATTAATATAGCTCTTTCAATTTTCCTGCAAGAAGACGAATATGGCTCATTTCCTCTTTGATGATGGCATCTATCTTTGATTTGCCTGATTTTTCAGGAACCAGTTCCTTTATCCCCAGATAAAAGGCGATGGAATCTTTTTCCGTCTGGATGGCGCAGCTCAAAATGCTTTGAAAGCCATTGTCCGGCTTTTCCTTTTTGAAAAACACCTTTGAATCGGCAAATGCCTTGAGATAAATGATGTTTTCATCTTCAGGATCGAATGTCGTGGATAATCTCTCCTGCTCTGTCAGGTCTTTTTTCATACTGGCAAAAATCATTTCATGGGCATTTTCCATCCTTGCAAGCTCAAGAAGAAAATCCTTATTTTTTTTATCCTGGATATGTCCGGCTGCCTCCCGGTAAAACACGGCGCCATTCTGCTCAATTTTTACGGCCATTTCAAATATATCATCTGCATTAAACTCGTTAGTCATGCTTCCCCCCGGGTTATCCGTTATGTTTTGATAACCTTTCCTTTAATGTTTTTGCTATCTTTACCCCCAGATCAAAACACTTGTTCAGATCATTTTCATCCGGAACATATTGAACTTTTACGCCTTCGTCAATAATATCCAGCTTCATTTCGGCAAATTCCTTGTTCAGAATGTTTACGGCTTCCCCGCTCCATCCATAAGACCCAAAGGCAACCGCAATTTTATTTTGGGGCCTAAGCCCCTTGATATAGGTCATGACATCGGCAATAACAGGAAAAATACTGTTGTTCAGGGTGGGGGAACCCACGGCAATGGCGCCGGCATCAATGATCTCGGTCATGATATCGCTTCTGTGCCATTTTCTTGTGTTCATGAGCCTCACATTCACATCTTCGGATTCGACGCCGCTGGTGACGGCCCTTGCCATTTTTGTGGTGCTTTCCCACATGGAATCAAAAATCACGACCACTTTTTTGGTGGGTTCCTGTTTAGACCATTTGTCATAACATTCTATTATTTTTAAGGGGTTGTCCCGCCAGATAATGCCGTGATCCGGGCATATCATGTTCAGCTTCAGGTTCATTTTGCCCACATCCTTTAAAAGGGCCTGAACTCTGGGTGAAAAATGAAGCAGGATATTGGCATAATATTTTCTGGCATGGGGGATGATTTCATCCCCGATTTCATCATCAAAGAATTTGTCCCCGGAATAATGCTGGCCGAAGGCATCACTGGAAAAAAGGATGCCGGGTTCCACAAAATAGGTGAACATGCTGTCCGGCCAGTGAAGCATTCTTGTCTCAAGAAAGGAAAAGGTTTTGTTCCCGACTTTGAGTTCATCCCCGCTTCCCACCACCTTGAAATTAAAATCCCGGTTAAAATGGCTTTTCAGATTTTTTGCGCCCATCTTGGAACAATACAGGGGTTTGTCTTTTCCAATGGTGTGGAGCACCTTGGGGATGGCGCCGGAATGGTCCATTTCCGTATGGTTGCTGATGACAATATCGATTTTTTTGGGATCAATGATTCTGCTGATATTGGAAATCAGTTCGTCTCCGAATTTTTCCTTTACCGTATCAATGAGAATATTTTTCTCCCCAAGAACCAGGAATGCATTGTAGGTTGTTCCTTCATAGGTGGAATAACCGTGAAAATCCCTGATATCCCAGTCGCGGCATCCGACAGAATAGATCCCATTCGCTATTTCAATGGGTTTGTACATTGTTTTTGGTGCCTCCTATATGTGTCTCATCAATCCATTTTTTCAAAATTGTCCTTGGCTGCTCCGCAGATGGGGCATACCCAGTCTCCAGGCAGGTCTTCAAATGCAGTTCCCGGAGCAATGCCGTTGTCGGGGTCGCCATTGGCGGGGTCATACACATAGCCGCATACACATTCATATCTGCTCATATTAAATCCTCCAAAAAATTTAATCCGTTAAATATACCCGAACATTCGGGTTCATGCACCATTTGCAAAAACCGTACATATTCTTGCAAAGAATGTGCCTTGAAATAATAAACCCTTGGTCGATAAAAAGGGTTTAAACTTAAACATTATTATTATAGTATAAGGCCTGCAAAATCAATGAATGAATTATTTTACGAGTAAGTTATGAGCACTGATGTTTATATAAAAAAAACCAAAATTAATGCCCCTGTGGATAGGGTTTTTTCATGGCATGAAAAAAATGGGGCCATAGCAAGGCTGACCCCGCCATGGGCACCGTTGAAGCTTATATCCCGGGAAGGGGAGGGAATCAAAAAAGGGGTTAAGGTCATCTTCCGGATTCGGCTTTTCAGCATCTCCATGCCTTGGGTGGCAAAGCATATCGATTATCGGGAAAATCAGGAATTTAAAGATTGCCAGATCAAGGGGCCGTTTGCCAAATGGGAACATACCCATCGTTTTCATTCCAATGGTGAATCCGGAATGGTGATGGAGGACCGGGTGGAATTCAAGCTGCCGTTCCGCATCTTAAGCAGGCCTTTTTACGGGTATGCAAAAAAAGAATTTGAGAGGATGTTCAGCTACCGCCACCGGGTGCTGAAATATGATCTTGAGAACCATTCAGGGGAGATATCAAAAAAAAGGATCCTGGTTTCCGGAGCCAGCGGGACCATCGGCAGTGCCCTTGTGCCTTTCCTGCAAACCTGCGGACATGAGGTGATCCGGCTTGTACGGAAAAAGACCGATGTAAAGGAGGGCGACCTGTTTTGGGATCCCTATAAGGGGCTTCTTGATCTTGAAACGGCAGGCCCCATTGATGCGGTGATTAATTTAAACGGCCTGGATATTTCAAGGGGAAGATGGACCGATGATCAGAAACAAAAGATTCTGGATTCAAGAGTCATTCCAACCCGGCTTCTGGTGGAAAAGATGAAAATGCTAAAACAAAAGCCTGAGGTCTTTATCTCGTCTTCAGCCATAGGGTTTTATGGGAACGGAGAAGATACCCCCTTGACGGAATCTGCAAGCCCTGGGGATTGTTTCATATCAACGGTGTGCCGGCAATGGGAGGATGAAGCCCAAAAGGCAGAGGCAGCCGGAATACGAACTGTTCAGCTCAGGATCGGCATTGTTCTGACCCCTGCCGGCGGTGCCCTTGCCAGGATGGAGCTGCCGTTTAAAATCGGCTGCGGTGTCAGGCTTTCCCACGGCAGACAGTATATGAGCTGGATCAGCATGGATGACGCCGTTTCCGGGATTCTTCACATATTGAATTCGGAAAGCATAAGGGGGCCTGTCAACCTGACAGCCCCAAATCCGGTGACAAACCGGGAATTTTCAGAAAGTTTGGCAAAGGTTTTTTCTAAAAAAGTATTTTTCAGATTTCCCGCATTCCTATCCAAACTCCTATGGGGAGAAATGGGAAAGGAGACTCTTTTAACCGGTGCGCGGGTGAAGCCGGAAAAACTTTTGAACAGCGGATTTTCGTTTCAGCATGAGACACTTTTCCCGGCATTGAGACATGTCTTGGGAAGATAAAAAAAATAGGCGGATTCACCAGAATTATAAAAACATGTCAAATCATAATATGAATATCAAATTAAAAATTCTTTTTTCCATTCTAATGATCACGGCGCTCACCTTTGGATTTATTCATATCTATTTTCCGGCAGAGCATTACAGCTTTGAAAGGCTTCATATTTTCCTTTTCAATCTGTGCACAGGCGGAACCATCCTGTTGTATTATACCCAGTCAAAGGTAAAGATTTCCGGGACCGTTCTCCTTTTTTTCTCTGGGTCTCTGATTTATGCTTTTTCCGCATTTTTAAAAATTTATCCAATCACCATCACCATTTCCATTTTTCTGTATATTCTGGTTGAAAAAATAAGGGTTGAAAAATTTTCGTATTTTCCGGTTGCTTTTTTCAGCCAAAGGGTGCCTGTGTCTGAAAAATTTCACCAGGCTTCCCTGCTTTGCCTTTCAACCGGGATTGTCCTGGCGAGCCTTGTGATACTGAATAATGAATATTTCAGGCTTGTCACCATGAAAAAGCTGACCCTGAATACGTTTTTTCTCGGATTTTCTTTTCCTTTGTCGTTGATATCATTGTCCCTTGTTTTTTCCATGCTGAAAAAAATCAAAGGGTCATTGACCAAACTCGTAATGGAAATCTGCTTTTGGACCATCACGCTGGGGGTCATCATCTTTTTTGTTTTTATCTTGTTTGAACGGTTTATCCCCCAGATTTTTGTTACCTCGGCACTCTTTTTTGCCGTTATCACCGTGTTTTTTCTTTATGCAAAATTTGCAGAAAATATTCAGCAAAAACTTTTCCTGACCTCAGGCATCGGGTTTCTGATTTTCACGGCTGTTTCAGGCATTGCCTATATATTTCTGCAGATGTCGCCGGACTATGACCCGGCAAAGACCAAATGGCTTTTGCACATGCACGTGTTTGCCTCCCTGTACGGCTGGAATCTTTGTGGTCTGTCCGTCATCTGCCGGTTTGATGATTTCCCCATCAGGCTTCATTCTCCCACCGTGATCGGTATCCACTGGCTGACAGCTTTGGTGCTTGCGCCTCTTGGGGTATTTTACGGTGTGTTTGCCATCCCGGCCATTTTAGGATATGCATTTATTACCCTGACCCTGTTCTTCAGCAGCAATAAAAAAGAAGGCATGAAATGAACAGCCAGGAGAGGCTCAAACGGTTTTTAAGTCTTTTTACCGGCGATTCAAAGGTGCTGGTCGTTATCAATGCCGATCCGGATGCTATTGCTTCGGCCATGGCGGTACGACGGCTTTTGCGTAGGAAAACGGCTGAAATCGTGATTGCCCATTTCAACAAAATCACCCGTCCGGACAATCTTGCCATGATCGAACACACGGAATCCGGACTGGTTGAGCTTCATACGGTTAAAAAAGAAGAATTTAATGCCTTTGTCATCATTGACTCACAGCCGGATCACAATGAACATTTTTCCGGGTTTAAATTTGATGCCATTATTGATCATCATCCGGTGTCCTTTGATAACGCCCCTTATGTGGATATCCGATCCCATTACGGGGCCTGTTCCACCATGATGACGGAATATCTGAAAACAAGGAAAATAAAACCTTCTGCAAAACTTGCCTCTGCCCTGATGCTGGGGATAAAAACCGATACGGCAGATTTTACCCGGGGGGCAAGCCTGAAAGATATCCGGGCATTCCAGTATCTTTACCGGTTTGCGGATAACAATATCGTCAGAAAGGTTGAAAGGGCAACTTTGACCCAGGAAGATCTTGATTTCCTGGGCAGGGCCATCAAGCACAGAAAGATTGTCAACAACCGGGTGTTTTTTCATGCCGGTGACATCTCAAAACCGGACGAGCTGGTGGTGGTGGCGGATTTTTTTCAGACCCTGTCAAAGGTCAACTGGAGCATTATTTCCGGAATCTATGAAGAAAAGCTCATTATTGTCATTCGAAATGACGGGTTGAGAAAAGGAGCAGGCAATACAGCCAAAGAGGCCTTTTCCATGTTCGGTTCTGCCGGGGGGCATAAAACCATGGCCAGGGCTGAGCTTGAATTGGATCTTGTGAAAAGACAAAGCCGGAGCCTCAGCAAAAAAGCCATTGAAGCATGGATCATTTCGGTTATTGAAAAAACCGCAGGAAAAAAAATTGAATGAGGTTTTAAGCAGATACCCATGACAACACAAAAACCCGACAGGGAACACGCATTATTTACCAGCGAGCAGCGATACCGGACCCTTGTTGAAACCATGGGAGACGGCTTAAGCGAAATCGATGAAAACCAGGTAACAACCTATGCCAACGATATGCTCTGCCGGATGTGGGGAAGGTCCAGGGAAGAGATCATCGGTCAAAAAGTCGATCAATTCCTGGATAATGAAAATAAAAAAATACTTTTGGATCAGCTTGAAAAAAGAAGAAAAGGGGGAACCGACCCCTATGAGATTGTCTGGATCAAAAAGGATGGATCAAGTCTTCATACCATCATGACTCCCACGCCCTATTTTGATGCTGAAGGCAGGTTCAAAGGCAGTTTTGCCGTTATCACGGATATTTCAAAACAGAAAAAAGAAAAAGATTTTTTGGAACAAAGGGTTAAGGAAAGAACCATTGAGCTTGAAAATAAGACCCAAAGCATTGAAGAGGTCAATACGGCCCTGCGGTTGCTCCTAAAAAAAAGAGAAGAGGACAAAACCCTTTTGGAAGAAAGAATGCTCTTAAATGTCCGGGAGCTGGTCATCCCCTATATGGAAAGAATGCGGGAGTCAGAATTGGATGACCGGCAGAAAGGATGCCTCGACATCATGGAGTCCACTCTGAACGATATTGTTTCTCCGTTTTTGCACCGGCTCTCCCTCCAATTTTTAAATCTCACCCCTTCGGAAATCCAGGTGGCCAATATGGTCAAATTCGGGAAAACCACCAAGGAAATTGCCGGGATTTTAAACCTGTCCGGGAAAACAGTTGAATTTTATCGAAAAAGCATGCGTAGAAAAATCGGCATTACCAACCAAAGTGTCAATCTCAGGACTTATCTATCGTCTTCATCAAAATAACAGGTATATTTTATACCTGGTTTACCCCTGGAATATACTTCTTGTGAACCTTTCTTTCTCCAGGTATGGATTAAAATTATTTTTTTTATTAGAGACATAAGGATAAAACAAATGAAAGATCAGGAATACTGGAACCCGGTCCTTGAGACGCTTCCCAGGGAAAAACTAAAGATATTGCAGTTTAAAAAATTTAAACGGATCCTGACCTGGGCCTATACCCGGTCAAGATTTCACAGGGCATTGTATGACAAAGCCGGATTAACACCGGAAGATATCCGCTCCTTTGAGGATATCAAAAAAATTCCAAAAGTTGAAAAATCCATGATGCGGGAAATTCAGAATAAAGATCCTTTTCCCTACGGCGATGCGCTTTGTGTATCTCTGGAAGAGGTTTCGACCTTCAGGCAAACCAGCGGCACCACAGGGCAGCCCGTGTATCAACCCGATACCTGGCAGGACTGGGAATGGTGGTCTGAATGCTGGTCTTTTATTCTTTGGGCCCAAGGATACCGCGCGAGCGACAGGGTATTTCTTCCCTTTGGCTATAATATTTTTGTGGCCTTCTGGGCAGGACATTATGCCGCTGAAAAGCTTGGGTGCGAAGTGGTTCCGGGCGGGGTTCTGGACACCCAGTCCCGTATTTTAAAAATCAGGGAAATAAAAGCCACGGCCATGATGGCCACGCCTACCTATGTGCTGAACATGGCCGATGTGGCAAAAAATAAGATGGGAATTGATCCAGCAAGTCTTTCCATCAATAAGATCACCTGTGCAGGAGAGCCGGGAGCCGGTATCCCCAGCACAAAAAAAAGGATGGAAGAAGCCTGGGGCGCAAAGGTATTTGATCATTCCGGGGCCACGGAAATCGGTGCCTGGTCCTATGAGTGCACAAAACAGCCCTGTGGCATGCATGTGAATGAAGCCATGTTCCTGGTGGAAATAGAAGACTTAGAAACCGGAGAGATCATCGAAGAGCCGGGCCGGAAAGGCAAAATGATCATCACGGCCCTGGACCGGATTGCCCAGCCCTGTATCCGGTTTGATTCCAAGGATATTATTGAATGGGACCCTGCTCCCTGCTCCTGTGGCCGAACCTTCAGGCTGATCCGGGGGGGAGTTCTTGGCCGGGCAGATGACATCACAAAGGTCAAAGGCGTTTTAATCTCTCCTGCCGCCATTGAAGAAGTGGTCAGATCCATCAAAGGCGTGGGTGATGAATTCGAGGTGATTGTGGATAAGCAGGGAGATGCGGACCGGATCAAACTCAAGGTTGAACTCCTGCCCGGAGTGACGCAGCTCAGTATTGAACCCCTTCTGAAAGACCAGCTCAGGCTGAAAACAAATCTCGGATACCAGATTGAATATTATGATTACGGCACCCTGCCGAGATACGAAGCCAAGGCCAGGCGGTTCAAGGATCTGAGAAAAAAAGAGGTGACACAAAAGGAGTGCGGACTATGAAGCCTGATTATGATGTATATAGACTTAACGACAATATTATCAAAATAAAAGAATTATTAATTGAGCTGGAAACCATGGCCCCTTTGTTTCCATCCATTTCAAGAAATTCAAAAAGGGCGCTGGCAAGCATTAAAATGATGGAGCTGAATATTTCCGATCTCATCACATGGGATTTGATGGATGATTGATAGACAGCCCTATAAATAAACGCCTTGAATTTGCAGCAAAAGCAGATGGTCATAACCTTTAATGTCAGGAGGAATTTGTAATGAAAAAATTGTCAGTAGGTTTTGTTTTGTCCGTTTTTTTTGTATCCCTTTTTTATGTTTCATTTCCGGCTGCGTCTTTGGCAGCCGATGTGATTAAACTCAATTATTCCAATTTTTTCCCGGCTCCGCACAAAAACAGTCAGCTCTCTGAGGCCTGGTGCAAGGAGATTGAAAAAAGAACCAATGGTAAAGTGGTCATTTCCTATTTTCCGGGGAACACACTTACACCGGCAGCCCAAACCTATGACAGTGTTGTAACAGGAATTGCCGATATTGGATTCAGCGTTTTTGGCTATACATCCGGCAAATTTCCCCTCATGGAGGTCATTGATCTTCCGCTGGGCTATAAAAGCGGTTCCCAGGCCACCGAGCTGATCAATGCATTCTATGCCAAATTCCAACCCAAAGAACTGGATGATGTGAAGGTCCTGTATCTTCATGGTCATGGCCCCGGTCTTTTGCATTCCAAAAAACCGGTTGCAACGCTTGATGACCTGAAGGGCGTAAAGGTTAGGGCAACCGGCGTTACCGCCAAAATTGTTACCGCTTTTGGCGGTGCGCCTGTCGGTATCACCATGCCTGAAACATATGAATCTCTCCGATCCGGTGTTGTAGAGGGTGTCATGTGTCCCATCGAATCCCTTAAAGGCTGGAAACTGGGTGAAGTTGTTTCCTCCACCACATTGAATTATGCTTCTGCGTATTCCACAGGAATGTTTATCATCATGAACAAGGCAAAATGGGCCGCTCTTCCGCCGGATGTACAAAAGGTGTTTGAAGAAGTCGATAAGGAATGGATTTCAAAACAGGGTAAAACATGGGATGAAATCGACGCAGAAGGTCTGGAATTTATTAAGGCCAAAGGCAATAAGGTCATAACCCTTTCTCCTGAAGAAGATGCAAAATGGGCTGAAAAGGTTAAACCCCTTCTGGAGGGATTTGCCGCCAATGCAAAATCAAAAGGCCTTCCAGGAGAAGATGCCCTGAAATTCTGTTTGGATTTTTTAAAGAAATAGCACTGAAAAAATAAATCATAGCCCCAGCGGAAGGGGAATATAGATAAAATCCCCTTCCGTTTTTTTTTGAAAAAAATATGGAAAATCTTTTATATCTTTTTTTCTTGCTTGCCCTTGGAAAAATTTCCAGGCGTCTGCCTGCATTTCCGGAAAACACGCCTCAGTTTTTAAATCTTTTTGTGATTTATTTTTCTTTTCCGGCCCTTGTATTGTTACAAACCAATAAGCTTGATCTTGAGGCAGGGCTTGTTGTTCTTGCCGTCATCCCCTGGGTGCTGGTTCTTTTGTCCGTTCTCATGGTCAGGATGATTTCAGGAATCCTGAACTGGGACAGGAAATTGACGGGTGCAGTGATGTTGTCCGTGGCATTGGGAAATACATCGTTTTTCGGTTTTCCAGCCGTTACTTCTTTTTTTGGCGAGGGTTATCTTTCCTATGCCATCATTTATGACCAGTTCGGCTCTTTTCTTGCCCTTGCAATTTTTGGAACCATTGTTGTTTCGGTTTATGGGACAAAAGAAAAAATATCGGCAACGGATATTATCAAAAGGATATTTGCATTCCCTCCGTTTTTGGCCTTGATCATGGGGTTTTTATTGATGAGAATTACCTATCCGTCCATGGTGGTTAAACTTTTAGAAGGATTATCGGCAACCCTTGTCCCTCTGGTTATTTTTTCCGTGGGAGCCCAGCTCAGGCTCAGACAGCCCTTGGCCAATATTAAACCCATTGCGGTTACTATTTTTTTGAAAATGATATTATCGCCATTGGCAGCACTTTTTATTCTTTTTATAATGAATATTCGAGGGCCTGTATTTCAGATTTCCGTTTTCGAAGCTGCCATGCCTTCCATGGTGATGTCCGGGATACTTGCTCAATCCGGCAGGCTGAATGCCGATGTGGCCAACGCCGCCATTGGATATGGGCTCATCCTTTCTTTTATCACCCTTCCTTTTTTCCATTATTTGTTGAAAATTATTGGGCTGAACTGATGGATCTTTAATTCTTCCCCTGGGTCAGCATTTTGCAGAGATGCTCGCTTAAAAACATAATCGCCTCAATATCCAGGTGCTGAATAATAGTTTCGTCAAACAACAGTTTTGCATCCGCCTCAAACCCGTCATTTTTCTTCCAAAACAAAAGGGTTACCGGGACTTTTGGAAATGCAGTGAATTGATAGGCAAGATCAGGCGATGGATATTGGCTCTTTACATTTGTTCCGCCAAATTCTTCACACGCTGCTGCGAGTTTTTCAGGATTGGCTGCAAAGGCTTTTTTCAGCGGGATTTCCACACGGTCGTTCATGGAAACAATTTTTGATACGGTATTGGGAAATTCCTTCAGGCTTTTCATTTTTCCGGAAGGACGGGAAATGCCTCCCTGGGCCATATGGATATACACAAAGGTTTGTTCATTGCGGCTCAGCTCAAGGCCGGATTCATCCTGTATCCCTTTTTTTGTGATGGACAAGAATTTGTTAAAACAAGGCAGCAGTATTTTTTCATCCCCTTTGTCAATGATGAATTTCCCGCCGATCCTTAGGGCAATATCTTCCATTTTCATGGAAGCGGTTTTTTCTTTTGCCCATTCAAGGGCTTCCTTGGCCATGTCTTTTTTCAGCCATTTGCCTTGTTTATATTGTTCTTCAAGTTCTTTTTGTGCTTCCGGCAATATTTTAGGGTCAATATGGGGGCAGTTTTTTAAAGGAAGCTTTTCCGACACCACCATGCCTGCAAATGCAATGCATGTGGGATATCCGCAATCCTTGCAATTGGTTCTGGGCAATACACGGGAATAAAGATCTACGACGGAAAGGGCCATGGGATTTCCTTAAAAAAAAATGGAAAGGCCGGACAAGAAAAATTGTTTCTGCCCGGCCTGAAAATTATTGTTTATTCTTTATCAAAATTGTCTTTTGAAGCACCGCAGATGGGGCAGCACCAGTCATCGGGAAGATCTTTAAAGCTTGTTCCGGGGTTGATGCCGTTGTCCGGGTCACCGTCTGCCGGATCATACACATATCCGCAAGGTCCGCAAACATATCTGTCCATGGTCATCTCCTTTATTTTTAAGGGGTTAATTCTTTTGTAATGGTCTATACTCTTATATCAGTATGCATCTTCCATATCAAGGTCTTCCCGGGTTACAGGATGTCTGAAAAAATGATAGGACCAGGCCTGGTAGATAATGACCAGAGGAATGAAGACCAGCACAACCCCCAGCATGATTTTCAATGTCAGGGGGCTGGAGGAGGCGTTAAAGGCAGTCAATGAAAAATTTGCATCCAAGCTGGAAGGAAATAATCTTGGGAAAAGCCCGATAATTCCAAAAAATGTGGCTCCTACAATGGTTAAGGCCGATGCAAACCAGGCCTTGAAAAAATGTTGCCGTGTAATAAAAAGCCGTGTGGCAAAAAGGGCGGCCACGGTAACAAGGATAACGATGAACAGGGCCGGTGTTTTAAAATAATTCACATAAAGGTCCGTGGCAAAATAGGAGGCCACAAGAAAAATGACGGCCACCGGCACAAGGATGAGCCAGATTTTTTTTGATACGGCAATGGCTCTTTGCTGCAGCTCTCCGGTTGTTTTGATATTGAGCCAGTTGGCGCCGTGTTGAAGAAACAAAAGAACAAATAAGACCCCTCCCAGAAGCCCGTAAGGATTCAGGAGTTTTAAGGTATTGCCGTAATATAAGCCTTTATTGTCAAAGGGAATGCCCTGGAAAATATTGGCAAAGGCAACACCAAATAAAAGGGCGGGCAAAAAACTGCCAAGGAAAATGAAGGTGTCCCAGAGTTTTTTCCAGCCGTCATTTTTAATTTTTCCTCTGAATTCAAAGGCAACCCCCCTGAAAATAAGGGCAAATAAGATCAGCATCAAGGGCGTGTAAAGGGAAGAAAACATAACGGCATAAACCTTGGGAAAAGCCGCAAACGTGACCCCGCCGGCTGTCAGAAGCCAGACTTCATTGCCGTCCCATAAAGGTCCGATGGAATTGATCATGACCCGTTTGTCATGATCGGTTTTTCCTAAAAAGGGATACAGGGTCCCGATACCGAAATCAAACCCGTCCGTCATGAAAAAAACCGCCCATAAAAGTCCCCATAAAAAAAACCATATCGTTTGAAGTTCCATTTCATCACTCCTAAATTTGTTTGTTAATGTGCAGCCTCAGGGCCTTTTTTTACATATTGGGTAATAAGGTAAAATCCGATGGCACCCAAGAGACCGTAAACCGCTATAAAACCGATAAGGGAAAACAACACCTGGGTAGCTTCAATGGGTGAGGCGGCATCGGCGGTTTTTAACACCCCATATACGATCCAGGGCTGGCGGCCGACTTCGGTCACCACCCAACCCATTTCAATGGCAAGGTAAGGAAGAGGGATGCAGAACATGATCAGTTTCAAATATAAAGGGCTTTCCATGAGTTTGTTTCTCTGGAACCAGCCGTAGAGGCTTAAAAAAATCAACAGGGTTCCGATGATGACCATGGTCCTAAATCCGATAAAAACAGGCAGAACCGGCGGGCGCTCATCTTTCGGGATATCTCTCAGCCCTTTGACTTCGGCATTGAAATCGTGAAATCCGAGGAAACTCAAGAGGCCGGGCAGGGAAATAATCTCAATGGTATTTTTTTCCTGTTCTTCATCGGGAATGGCAAACATGACAATGGGGGCCTTAGTCTGGGTCTCCCAGTGGGATTCCATGGCAGCCAGTTTTGCCGGCTGGGTCTTGGCCACATTGACGCCATGAAAATCGCCGATAACAGCCACAAAAACAGAACACACCAAGGCAACCGGCAGGGCAATCCTGAAGGATTTGAGAAATACGTCCTCATATTGTTTTTTCAAAAGGTGATAGGCTGAAATCCCCATGATGAAAAAAGCGGCAAGTACAAGGGCTGACGGAAGAACATGGAGAATCTGAAGGATGCTGTTGTAATTAAACAGAACAGCAAAAAAGTCGATTAGTTCTGCTCTGCCGTCGCGCATGGCATATCCTACGGGGTTTTGCATAAACCCGTTGGCCGTGAGAATCCAGATGCCGGAGATATTACCGGCTGCAGCCACCACCCACATGACTGCGGCATGGGCTTTGGCAGACATTTTTTTCCATCCGAAAATCCAGATGCCGATGAATGTAGATTCCAGAAAAAAGGCCACGGACGCCTCAATCGCCAGAAGCGACCCAAATACATCCCCTACATACTCTGAATACCTGGACCAGTTGGTTCCGAACTGAAATTCAAGGGTAATGCCCGTGACAACGCCCAGGGCAAAATTAATGAGAAAAAGTTTGCCCCAGAATTTGGTTATTCTCAGATATACTGTGTCCCCTGTTTTCGCATATTTGGTTTCCATGTAGGCAAGAATGATGGAAAGGCCAAGGGTTAAGGGTACAAAAAGAAAATGGAACATGGTGGCTGCGGCAAATTGCAATCGTGATAAAAAAACCGGATCCATAAATTCCTCCAATGAATAATGTTTTTTCCTGATGCTGCTGTAAAAATCCAAAAATTACTTTTTTCAGCAAAAAGCAATTCATATGCCATGAGTAAAAAGAAAGAAAAATTTAATTGCTAAGCTTTAAATATCAGCACATTATCGGATTTTATCAGGTATGGCAATAAAAGTTTTACCTTTTGGGACACAGGGAAATACAAAGTGTGAAACACTATTGTATCAAATAATTGAGACATGGATTTACCCGGCAAAAGGAATTCTTTTGCCGGGTAAATTGTTTGTTATTTTCCGGCAGCCTTGGTTTCCCAGTCTTCAATAGCGGTTGCTTCGCAGATTTCTTCCCAGCCGGTGATCATTCCGGTAATATGTCCCAGGATAGAAAGCCCGGTGGTGATCATATAGAGATGGATGATCAGAAAATTTAAGAGAAAAAATGCAATCAGGGTGTGTATTCCGGCAATAGCGGAAAGTGAAACCAACCCTTGCAGGTCATTGTAAAGATAATATAAAAGCCCTGTCACCATCTGCACCGGCAACAGCATGGCGGAAATCCCAAGATAAGCCAGCCGCTGCAGGGGATTATGTTTGGCGTTTTTCGACTTTTGAACCGGATGCGGCCCTCCTTTGAAAATATCCCAGGCATAATACCGGATAACCAGAAAAAGTTTTTTGGTGGTGGGGATATACTGTCTCCATTCCCCTGTGGTGATCAGCCAGAAAACAAAAAAGGCGAACAGGGTGAGCCAGGACAGACCCACATAATTATGAATTTTCACGGCGGTTTGAAATCCCAAAAGCGAGTAAGTGCCGTGGATTTCGAGCCCGGTGAAGGTGAGAACGATGATCACAGCGGCCTGAAACCAGTGCCAGATGCGTTCAAACCGAGTATAAAGATAAATTTTGATGGTTTTTTGATCAGGCATTTAGCCCTCCTTTCCGTTTCGGATGAAAAACCGGCCAAGACCATGCAAGAGAACAGCCGCCAGAGCACCGAGAACCGACACCCATCCAATGGTATCCACAAGGCGGAACTGATCCCGGCCGGGCATGTAAATATCTGTTATGTTCGCCAGTCTGGATGTATTCCGGATATGGCATTCGTTGCAGGCCAATGCAGCTTCCTTGGGCGCCACCATGTGGGTGATGGGCACGGCATAGGTGGTTTCGACATAATCGAATTCGCCGGAATACGGAATACCGAGCGCTTTATTGCCGCGCTCAATGGCATCGTTCATATCCAGGGTTGTCCAGAACCCTTTGGGGCCTGAAAGTATGGGGGCAAGGAGCTTTTTGTTGACTTTATCATAGGGCTGCTTTCCCTGGTGAATTTTAAAGGGGAAGATCCGTGTGCGGGCATCGGATTTAACGCCTACGGGCTCGCTGACCTTTACAATTGTTCCGGGGTCAATGGTGTCATCCGCCGTTATACTGGTCAAAGACCCGTTGAACCGGAAATATTCCGGCACAACATTCTTTTCCCATTTGAATTCCCCTTTGATGGTTTTGTATACGGGTTTTCCGAACTCGCCGTCTTCAACATAGGGTTTTCCATCTTTCATTTTCCCGGCCTTTGACCAGTCCCAGCGCATCATGGTGGGGTTCACCCGTGCATAGCTTGGGATATGACAGGCCTGGCAGGAAACCACATCCGTATGGTCATTCATCTTGGAATCATTTTTATGGGGCATGGCGCTGTGGCAGGATTCACAAGTGATTTTTGGAGCCAGATCATCTTCAATCAGGCTCTTTTTTGATTCAACAGCCGGGTTGGTATAAATTCTTCCGGAAATATGGTGGTCCACGGTGGTATGGCACCGGGTGCAGGTAAAATTTTTCCCATCCGCTGCCATATGCACATCCAGCATTCGGTTGGGTTTTATCAAAGAGGTGTCAAGATCGCCGTGCTTTACCCCGTCTCCGCCGCCTCCGTTAAAATGGCAGTCCCCGCAGTTTTTCCGATCGGGAAGTGTGACCTGGCCGACGGCTTTTTTGATATCCTGCTGAAGATCTGTTGCCATTTCATGGGCCTCTGGGTCATCGCCTTCTGAAAGCCCTTTGATATCTGAAAATGCTTCATCAAAATTAAACCCGGATGAATTGTGGCATTTCAGGCAATTGACCTCACCTTTAACCCCTTTCTGGTTCCAGCCCGCATGACAGCTGAGACATCCTTTGTCTTCCATGGCATTGGCTGAGATGCAAAAATTATTCACTGAAAATCCGGCCTTGCCATACCGCAGATCATTTTTATCCTCAGATGCCAGCCAGGTCCAGTGAATGGTTTTGTGAAACTGGGTTGAAGCTTCTGAGTGGCAGGAAACACAGGCTTTAGTGATTTCTTCTCCAGAGGTAAAATCCTTGTTCAGAGCTTCCATTTTCTTATGATCCGTGGTGGTCCATTGTTTGCTGTCCTTGACGGCCTGTCGTGCAAAGCGCCTTCCCAGGGCATCATCACCATTTTCCGGTGCCGCGGCAAAGACAGGGGCAAGAAAATATAAAAGAGTGATGATGGTTGTCACTGTCATGCCGCAAATGAATGAAATTCTTTTTTTCATATATATCTCCATGGGTTAATGGGGAATATGGACCGACACCCTCTTATTTGCATGTGGCAGGGGACGGAGAATCCGATGCATGGCCGTAAAAATAGGCATAAATATCCATGACATCTTCATTGGATAAGGCTGTCCAATGATCTTTGCAGCCGAATTCAGTGAAATTTTTATTTTCAAAAATTGTTTTCCATTCGGCCATGGTTTTATCGGAAGGGCTTATTTTCGGGGTTGCAGATTCCACCTGGCCGGCTTCGGAGCAGGCTTTATACACTTTGCGATAGGTATATTTGCCTTTTCTGTCATTGCCTTTGGGGCCTTCGGCAGCAAAGAGGATTGCAGCGGATACAAGTGTAAATAGTGTTGTGATAAGGACAGCTGTTATTTTTTTTGACATGGGTATCTCCTTTACGCTTTTTATAAATCCCATCAGGGTTTTTCAGGTTTTTTGATTTCATATTTGCCGTCGCCCTTAAAGGTAATCCCGGCATCTACGTAATATACTTCTTTCAGGTTTTTCCTTAGATCCTTTACCATATAAAATGCTTCTCCGCTTCTGACACCGGTAGAGCATACAAAGACAACGGGTTTGTTATCCGGGAGGTCATTTATTTTTTTATCAAGATGTTCCACCGGTATGTTGACGGCGGTTTTAAATGATCCTTTTTTAAATTCATCAGCATCACGGACGTCAATGAGCAGAATGGATTCGGGCTTGTCTGCCAGAATGCCGGTGAACCGTTCAAGATCAATGGCCCCTTCAATTTGACCCGCCTTTGCCGTTACGGCATTGGCAGAACCCCCGTAGAGCTTTTCCCATTCCGGATATCCCAGCGTAAAAACGCTAATATCGGTATATCCCATCTCAAGAGCCTTTTTTGCTGATTTATGGCTCAAGGGACAGTCCGTGCCCCCGCAGTAAAAGACCACCGGGGTTTTGGGATCGCGCGGCAATTTCCCTTTAAGTTCATCAAATTGCGTGAGCGGTATGTTAACGGCCGTGGGGATATGCCCTTGGTCATACTTGGTCTGTTTTGGCCGGGAATCCACAATCAGCGCCTTGTTGCCTGAAATCAGCTGAGCCACATGTTCTGCCGAGACGGATGGATAATTGCCTTTCAGAGCCACCCATTCCGGATATCCCTTTGCATATACCTTGACATTTTTATACCCCAGGGCTTCTGCTTTTTTCGCTGAATTGTGGCTGAGTTTGCAGGCTTCACCTTCGCAGTAGTAAATCAACAGAGCGGTTTTATCTTCAGGAAGAAGGTTTGTTTTCTGGTCGAATTCTGAAAACGGGATACTGATTGCTCCGGGTATATGGCCCTGGATAAATTTTGTTTTATAGGGTCTTGCATCAATCAGCATGACATTGCCGGGCATGGGAATATCCATATGGGCTTTGACAAAATCTGCATCCACAATATCATGAAATATCCATGACTGATCTTCAGTTTGCGTTTCAGCGGTTTTTACGGTTTTTTCAGGTGTGCATCCGGTCAGAAGCAAAAATCCTGAAAACAATACAAGAACCAGCATGTTTGTTATGTTTTTTTTCATGGGGTCTCCTTTGTTATGAGTGTTGAAACAATTTAAACCTCATTTGAGCAATGAATGTGCCACGACCGGTCTCATTTTTTTGACCTCAGTGAACCCGCTGAATTTAAAAGCAATTATAAGATATTAGGGATTATCCAATTGCCGGGGTGAAGGTTTTAGTTGCGTTTGTGTTAATTAAATATTAACCTAATGGTTAATAGTGTTAATATTTGCGAGGGTGGCATGGATATCGAAAAATACTGGCGGCCAATCATAGATTCGGTTCAGGATGGCATCATTATTGTGGATGAGAGGGGCTGTTTTGTGGCCGCTAACCAAACGGCTCAATTGATGACCGGGTATACGGAGGAAGAATTGAAAGGACAGTCGTGCAGGATTTTAAACTGCACCGGCTGTAAAATTGTGGGAAAAGGAGCAGGCAAAAAATGGTGCGGGCTTTTTTCCGAAGAATTTATCCGGGAAAAAAAATGTGTCATCACCAACCGCGGAAACCAGTCCATACCCATCATTAAAAGCGCCACAGTCCTGTTTAATGAAAAAAAAGAAATCGTGGGTGCGGTTGAAACCCTGAAAGATATTTCCGAAAATATCCATTATAAAAATGAACTCGCCTCCATCAAACGCATGTATCATATTGATGACGGGTTTCACGGCATTATCGGAAGAACTCCCGTGATGCAGAACCTGTATGAAGGCATTGAAAGCGTGGCTTCGCTGGACACGCCCGTCATGATCCTGGGAGAAAGCGGAACCGGAAAGGAAATGGTAGCCAAAGCCCTGCATGAAACCGGAAGCAGATCCCAGAAGCCCTTTATAAAAGTGAATTGTGCCGCCCTGAGCGAGAATATTCTTGAAAGCGAATTGTTCGGACACGTCAAAGGGGCTTATACCGGTGCAGACAGCGACAGAATCGGGAGGTTTGAAGCAGCCCACAGGGGAACTCTTTTTTTGGATGAAATCGGAGATATCCCCCTTTCGGTCCAGGTCAAGCTGCTCAGGGTGCTGGAGGAAAAGATGATTCAACGGGTTGGGGCGAACCGGTCCATTCCCATTGATGTCCGGATTATCACCGCAACCCATAAGGACCCTGAAAAAATGATTGCCATGGGTCAGTTCAGGGAAGACCTGTTTTTCCGGATTAATGTGTTTCCTTTAACCCTTGCCCCGCTTCGGGACCGTAAAGACGATATCACCTTGATTATTCAGCATTTTATTCATTTCCATGCGGAAAAAACAGGGAAAAACATCCTGGGGTTTATGCCCGAAGCCATGCGGCTGATGGTGGCCTATTCCTGGCCCGGAAATGTGAGAGAACTCAGAAATGCCATAGAATATGCCTTTGTTCTTGCACGAGGGAAAAGCATTGGGCCGGAACACCTCCCTGAAAAAATTGCATCCTTTAAATCGTCCATGCCTGAACCTGTCATGATCTGGAAACCGGACAATGTGGTCAGGGTCAAAGAATCCGAAAAAGAAAGGCTTCTTGATGCGCTTCAAAAAGAAGACGGGAATCAGACCAGGGCCGCCCAAAGACTGGGTGTCAGCCGGATTACAGTCTGGAAGCGCATCAAAAAATATGGGATACAGCTTAAATGAATCCTGTCCCCGGATTAAAGGCTGATGACCGCTGCATCACAGGCCAGATCAATGAGCTCTGCTGCCGTTGCCAGCCGGCATGAGTCGGCCAGGTCTTTTGCTTCAATAAACCGGGATTTGGCACAGGGGGTACAGACCAGGATCGGCACATTGTGGGCCTGGAGATGGGCAAGAGAATCATCTGCCGAATCACCAGTGGCGGCTTTGATGCTTTCTGCAGCTCCTTTTCGGGCCAGGTATACGCCTTCATCCAGGAGGAATACGGTTACATTTTTGCCTTTTTTCTGGGCCACGGCAGCCAGAAACAAGGCGCGGGTGGCCCGGTTGGGGTTGTCGGTTCCGCAGGAAAGGGTAACGAGTACGTTGTCAGTCATTTTATTCTCCTTATGGTTGCTGTAAGAAAAGATTTGTTTGTGTAAAATTAAGATTTATTATTAGATGAAGTCCGGTATTATGTAAAGCCACAGGGTGGTACATACGGATAATGTTTACGATAATAATTGGCATGATGATTGCTATGTCCTTTATCATGCTCTGTGACAAGACCGCCGGGTATGGCATGATCATAAAGATCAAATAAGAATAAAGGACCTGAATATGAAAAAAGAAAATGCGCTGGTTATTGCGCTTATCTGTATCGTTTTTGCCGGCGTGATGATTCATAACCATATTAAAGAAGGGGGGGCGGGTGAAACAGCCCTGAAAAAAACATCGGCTCAAGCCTTAAAAGAGGCTGGCATCCAATGGAAAGAATATACGGAAGGGATGAAACTGGCAAAAAGCGGGAACAAACCGGTTTTTTTATATTTTCACGCCGAGTGGTGTGCCTATTGTAAAAAAATGGAAGCCACCACATTTAAGGATGAAAAAATCTCAGCGTATTTGAATGAGAATTTTGTCAGCATCAGCATTGACACGGATAAGGACACAGAGATTTCAACCCAATGGAAGGTCAGGGGACTGCCCACCATCTGGTTTCTTAAACCGGATGGGACAAAGCTTGACAACCTTCCCGGGTATGTGGATGAAGACTACCTTTTAAAGGTTTTAACTTTTATTCATTCAGGAACATATGAAAAAATGAGTTTTAATCAGTTCCTGGAAAAAGAAAAGAGGAAATAGCATCAATGGGTTCAAATATTTCACGAAGGGCCTTTATCAAAGGCTCCATTGCTGCGGCGGGCGCCATCGTTGCCGGGGTAGGCGTTGCCAGCACCGGGGTTGCACTATCTGCCGGCGTCACGGCCAATGAAAAGCAAGAGCCCCTGACAACTCTTCTGGACCTCCGAAAATGCATCGGATGTGAGGCCTGCGTTCACGCCTGCCGGGAAGCCAATGCTGCAAAGTTCCCGGAACCTAAAAAACCTTTTCCGAAAATGCATCCCAAAACAGTCCCTGTGCAGGACTGGTCTGAAAAAAGAGATGTGATTAACCGGTTGACACCATATAATTGGCTTTTTATCCAGCACGCCTCGGTCATTCTGAATGGCGAAAAGACGGAGCTGACCATTCCCCGGAGATGTATGCACTGTGAAAACCCGCCTTGCGTGAAGCTCTGTCCCTGGGGAGCGGCAAAGCAGGAAAAAAAAGGGCTTTCAAGGATTGATGCAGACCTGTGTCTTGGCGGAGCAAAATGCAAGACTGTCTGCCCCTGGAGTATCCCTGAACGGCAGACCGGCGTGGGGCTTTACCTGGATCTTCTGCCGGCTTTTGCCGGCAACGGCGTTATGTATAAATGTGACCGCTGCCATAACCGGCTGGAAAAAGGGGAAATCCCCGCCTGCATTGAGGCCTGCCCTGAAAATGTTCAGACCATGGGGCCGAGAAGTGAAATGCTGAAGCAGGCCCATGACCTTGCAAAGGAAATCAACGGGTATGTTTACGGCGAACACGAAAATGGGGGAACCCATACCATTTATGTATCTCCGGTCCCCTTTGACCAGCTGAATGCAGCGATTGAGAAAGGCAAGGGCAAACCCCATCTGGCCCATGCCAAAAACATGATGGCGGATGGAACAAATCTTTCCAGGGCCATGCTCTTGGCACCGTTAGCCGGTATTGTCGCTGCATTTGGCAAGTTTTACCTGAAGTCAAAGGGGGATACGCAATGAAAACCGGAAGAATAAGATCATATGTTTATGGCGGTATCCTTTTTCTGATTACCTTAACCGGTTTTGGGCAGATGCCGATTTTCAGCCGGTATTACATTGCCTCTGTTCCGGGGCTGGGATGGCTGGGCGAGTTTTATGTGACCCACATCCTGCATTACGCAGCGGCCATTGCGCTGATCACACTATGTGCATATGTACTGTTTGATTTTTTTATGAATGGGACCGGGTCAAAGCGATTGACCGGGCCAGGATATTTTAAAACAGGAATGCTCGCAGGCTTGATTGTCTCCGGTTGTTTAATGGCAGTTAAAAATCTTCCCGGTGTGTATTGGAATCACGCTGTGGTCATTGTCCTGGATCTGACCCATCTGGGTCTTTGCATGGCACTTTTGACAATGAGCCTGTATACCCTTTTGATGAAAAAAAAGTGGGTAAAATAAGGTCCGCCTAAAGCAGCCCTATCTTTTTCATTTTTTCAACCATGACGTCTTTATTGAAGGGCTTGAGCACGTATCCGTCGCATTTTCCGATGCAGGCTTTTACCGTATCAATGTCGGAATGAGCGGTTACCATGAGAATTTTTGCTTTTTCCTGAGCATCAAGCCCGCGTTCATCTTCCAGCTGACGGATGGCAGACAATACATCGGTGCCGCTGATGTCCGGCATGGAAATATCAAGTGTAACCAGGTTATAGAGCTTCCACTCCTCAAGGGCTGTTTTTACGGCGCTGATGGCGGCTTTGCCGTTGATTACCCCTTCACATTGACCAAACTCGGTCAGGATTTTCATCATTTTTTTTCGGCTGACAAGCTCGTCATCCACAACAAGAATTTTCATAGGGGTTATTCCTCTTATGCGTCACAAATTTTGATATTCAAAGAAAAACGTATGTATCAATCAATATGAATATATTAGCTGGACTTTACTTTACTGGATTTTCGGTTTTTTTCAAGCTCATTTTTTTAAAAAGGACAGCCCGACACCAAAGAGAATAAAAAAAGAGGCAATCAAAAATCGTGAAGAAAGCATTTCAGATAAAAAGACGATTCCACAAAGGGCCGTGATCACGGGCACAGTCAATTGCACAATGGCGGCTTGGGCGGAACTCAGCCCCTTTAATGCGGCATACCAGATCACATAACCGGCTCCGGATGCAAGCGCCCCTGACACGCCAGCTGCGGCAACACCCTTGAAGGTTACAAAAACAGGAGCAGAAATAAAAAATCCAAAGATAAGGACAAGGGGGATGGAAAAAATAAAATTATAGGCAGTGGTGGATATTGGGTCCAAAGCTCTCCTCCCCAAAATAGAATAGATCCCCCAGGCCATGCCGGAAAGGGTCATCAGGCATGCGCCAAGGGGTGCCGGCGAATTCAAACCAGGGAATACAAGATAAACAAGACCCAAAACCGCCATGAAAAGACCAATAAATTGAAGGCGGTTCATTTTCTCTTGGGACAGCCACCCTGAACATATCATGGTGGCCTGGACGGCCCCAAAAAGGATCAAGGCGCCAGTTCCGGCGCTGAGACGGGTGTAGGCAAAGGAAAAAAACAAGGCATAGGCGGTCAGCATAATGGGCATGAGCCTGTTTTTTTGATTTGTAAATCCATGCAGGGGATGATTTTTTAACATAAGGGCAACTCCTAAAAACAGCGCCCCTGAGCAGATACGGATGGAGGTGAAGCTTGCTGCATCAATCAGATGGCCCCCCAGTGCAAACCGGCACAGGATTGAATTTGCGGAAAATGCCGCCATGGCAAGGACTGTCAAGGCCATTATCCTGATCGGTTTTTGGATGATATCTGCCGTCATTTAATTTTTGGTCTTCTAAAAAAAATCTTTAATATAAACCCAGGTTGTTGATATAGTTCAGGCATCATAAAAATATCAACACAATTTAATTCGAGAAGGCATATTTTGATCAGTAAAATAAAAAGACCGGTTGTGCTCTTAACGGATTTTGGGCTAAAGGATCCGTATGCCGGCATATTAAAAGGGGTGATTGCCTCCATCAGCCCTGAAACACAGATCATTGACCTGAGCCATGCGATATCTGCCCAGGATATTCTGCAAGGCTCTTTTTTACTCGCTGCTTCATTTTTTTATTTTCCCAAGGGAAGCATATTCTGTGTCGTGGTTGATCCAGGGGTGGGGTCAGAGCGCAAATGCATCTGCATTGAAACAAAGGATTATTATTTTATCGGCCCGGATAACGGCGTACTCTGGAAGGCGGCAAGCTTAAATGGGGTCCGGCGCATGATCCATTTGACCCATACAGGATATTTTCTTGATCCGGTGTCCCGCACATTCCAAGGCCGGGATATTTTTGCCCCTGTTGCCGCCCATATCTCAAAAGGAATTGATGATATTTCCGTCCTTGGGGAACCCCTGGAAAATTGCATTGAACTGGAATTCCCTGAAGTCAAGGAAAGCAAGGATTCTCTTGAATTGTGCGTCATTCATATTGATTGGTTCGGAAATCTGATATTGAATCTTCAGCACACAGAGTTCATTCGTTTCACTCAAAACAGGGAATTTTGCCTGACCATCAATGGAAGGAAAATCAATAGGCTTTTCCGGAATTATGCTGAAGCCGGGGAAAAAGAATTATTTTTGATGGTCTCATCTTATTCTTACATGGAGATTTCAATAAAAAATTCAAACGCTGCAGAATCAATTCAGGCAAACCGTCTGGATAAAGCCCTGCTAAAAAGGTTCAACCCCACTTGATAAGTCAATCCAATTGTGTTAGGCGCTTTTAAGAAAAAATAAGCTTAATTCCAAAGGAGAGATAATGTTGAAAATCGGTATAATCGGCGGGTCTGGGCTTGATGATCCGGATATCCTGAAAAATCCAAAAGAACTGCACATCTCAACCGAATATGGAGAGCCCTCGTCTTCTCTTTTATCCGGCCGTATCAATGGAAAGGAAACCGTTATGCTTGCCCGGCACGGCCGCAAACACCAATTGAGCCCCACCCAGGTCAATAACCGGGCCAATATTAAAGCGCTTCAAAAGGCGGGCGTGACCCATATTATTGCCACAACCGCTTGCGGCAGCTTAAGAGAGGAAATCGACCGGGGCCATATTGTGATTTTGGATCAGTTTATTGATTTTACAAAATTCAGAAAGACTTCCTTTGTGGAATCTTTTGAAAACGGCCCGGTTCATACGGCCATGGCCCACCCCTTCCACGAGGGATTAAGAAAATGCCTTTTTGATTCTGCCCGAACGCTTGGGCTTGATGTTCATGACAAGGGCTGTGTGATCACCATTGAGGGGCCAAGATTTTCAACAGTTGCAGAATCCAAAATGTTCCGGATCTGGGGAGCGGATGTCATCAATATGTCCATCGCCCCTGAGGCCATGCTGGCCAATGAAACAGGCATTCCCTATGCTGCTGTGGCCATGTCGACGGATTATGACTGCTGGAAAGAGGATGAAGCCCCTGTCACCTGGGATGAAATCCTTCAAGTGTTCCATCACAATGCAGATAATGTTAAAAAACTCTTGGTAAAAGTAATCGGGGAGTTTAAAGGATAAAATCAGAAAGGATGAAAAGAGGAAAGAAAAATGGATTTAAAAGAAACCATCAGAAGTATTCCGGGCTGGCCCATTGAAGGGGTTATTTTCAGAGATCTGACAACCTTGATGCAGAACCCTGCTGCGTTCAGGGAATCCTGCGATATCCTGTATGAGCGTTATAAAGACAGGGATATTGACAAGATCATCGGCATTGATGCAAGGGGATTCGTGTTTGGAGCAGTCCTTGCCTATAAACTGGGCATTGGGTTTGTCCCGGTAAGAAAAAAGGGGAAGCTGCCCTCAAAAACCATACAGGAAACCTATAGCCTGGAATATGGACAGGGCACGCTTGAGATCCATGAGGATGCTATTCAAAAAGGAGAAAATGTCGTTATTGTGGATGACCTGATTGCAACCGGCGGTACGGTGGGCGCAACCGTCAGCCTCGCAAAAAAGCTCGGCGCCCGGATTATTGAATGCGCGTTTATCGTGGAGCTTCCGGATCTGAAAGGAAGAGAAAAGATAAAAGACTGCAAGGTTTTTGCCATCACCGAATTTGAAGGGGATTGACTCCAGACATGCTGATCAGGTCCGATTTTTCCCGGCAGTAAAACGGCAGATGAGTGAGCCATAGATCACAAGGTTAAAAAGAACCAGTCCGGATGCCAGCAGATATTGAATTTTTTGTGTAAGATCGACCGGATATATGACGGATATCAGGTAATGGCCTATAAAACTTTCAGTATAGCCTGATTGCCCGGCTTGTATAAGAAAATAATTTTCAAGATAAGTGAGAGGGCAGACTTTTGCGAATATTTCAACATAAGCCCCCCAGGCCGCGGCCGGAACCTGAATAAAAGCGATCCAGGGCCGCCGGATGGAGAGCAGAGCGCCTGCCGCAGCAAAGAGAATAAAGGCAAGATGTAGAAGGAGTGTGAAATCGGCTAAAATAATAAATACCATGTTTTGAACAAAGGCCTATCCTTTTTTTGTTTCATCGGGTTTTTCCTCTTTAGCAGCAATTTTTCCAAAACTGAAACCCGAGTCTAATTTTTCCATTTCCTGGACCACATAATTTTTAATATGGGCCAGCGTATCTTCAGAGAAGATAGTGAATCTCATAAGGTTTTCCGCCATCAACTGTCTTTTTTTGTAGTGGCTGTATAATGAAAAACTAAGCGCTGCTATTCCGGTCACGGTTGTCTGGACAATGGCAGAATTCATAAACCCTTTGTCCCAACCGAAATCTTTTCCAATGCATATTTCACGAGAAAAGACGCACTGGTCTGATTGGGTTTAAATATTTCCATGATTCACCTCTGAATTAAATTATTTGACCCTTAGGATTTTGTCCGTAGCTTTCCAGCCTGTCCTGAAGGGTTCCTATGTGAAGTTCAAATAAATGGTTATCATCATCATAAAAATAGAGGGACAGGCCTTCGCCCGGTATCCGGGGCCGTCCTTCGCGGAATGTCACACCGGCTTTGGTAAGCCGGTCTTTGCAGCTCTCATATTCTGAAGCAGGAATTTTAAAGGCCACATGGTTGTAGCTTTGTTGGGCCAACCCGGAGCCTTCCATAAGCGCGACCCAGACCCCGCCGATCATGAAAAATTTTTCCCTGGACAAAGAGAAAAACTCCTCCCCGCTGGTATATATTTCTTCTGCCGCTAACACGGATTTCATAAAAGCGGCAGCACGAGTCAGATCTTGAACAATAAATGTGATATGGCTGAGTCCTTCAATGGTCATGACGGTTTTTTGTTACCTTTTTATGGATTCCACATCCTGTTTGATAATCCGGAGCATTTTTTTACGGATCTGCCGGATAGTCCATGGGCAGAAGAGCAATCACATCAATATTATCATCCCACCCAAATCGCTTTTTCTGTATTTTATGTATTCCTTTCAAACCTGCGCTTTTATCAAATGCCCGAACCCGCCAACCTTCAGTTTGTCTGTTCGATCATTGAAAAAACGCAAATTAATTTCTTGTGGTCCGAAATCATCAGCCTGTGTGAAGCCGATGGCTTTAAGATCACTAATCAGTGATTCCGGATCAAAAAAACTTTGCCAGGGTTCCCCAACAGCCGCAAGCCTTCGAGCCAGCAACCGGAAAACCAATCGGCGTAAAAAGCTTTGCGAAGAAGGTACAATCACATAATCAAACGCAATTGTGCTGCCTGAAGATGCGGATAATATGATAGATTTCATTGTTTCCATGACCGTTTCCCGGGTCAGATACATGGTTACACCAAGCCATGAGAAAAAAGACGGTTTGTCTGCCTTGAAGCCGACTTCTGCCAAACGGTCTGCCAATATCTGAGTTTCAAAGTCCATGGGAACAAAAATTAAAGAGTCTGGTATGGTAATCTTTGCCTCATTCAGTTGCCGCCGCTTCCATTCTTGTGTGGCTGGAAAGTCAACTTCAAACACTTTTAAACCACAATCAGAATATGGATTGCGATAGGCAAAGGTATCAAGCCCGGCACCGAGAATAACATATTGTCGGACACCGCGTTTTATTGCCTGGAAAAGCTCATCCTCAACAAATCTGCTGCGGGCAACCACAATCGCACGAAGATGGCTGTGCAATCTGGTGTTGTATCTCCGCTTTTCTGAACGAATGGCGGAAGCACCTTCAGATCCGACAATTCTTAATGCGATTGGATCTTCAAAAACTGTCGGATTGTCAAGTATCTGATGGGCTGCCCGCATCATGGCAACTTTATGAGCAGTCAGGCTGGGACGATCTTGTTTCATAAATTTCTCCTAATATCCCAAAAGAAACCGGCAAATCAACCTTTTGGAATGAGCTTTAAAATGAATTGACCATCCGTCGCAATATATAAGCTTTCATTTTTAAGTCAGCGTTTTTATATAATAAAATTAGATAGTTGTGTTATTGACAACTCAAATGCTTCCTGATACACTTATGAGCAAAAATACAATAATCCTGTATCCACTTTTTAGAGACAGAAAAGCTTTTATAGATAATCAGAGAACGCCTCAGGATTTTGCATATCGGCTCGGACACAATTCTTTTTTGAACAATACCTTTGGATCATTGTTGTTAAAATGGTTTGTTGTTACGGGAACCCCGTCTATTGATGAATCACCCGGCTCAATTGAAAAGCCCATGCGTTGATGAAACGCATAGAGCTTCAAGTTTTGTTCCGCAAAAAAAGAGGTGTTGCAAAAGTGCATAAAAAAGAGTTTTGGTACCGAGGCGCGCAAATCTCTTTCACCCCACCATTGAGGCATAACAGAGATCACCCTTTGATGATCTGAGAGTTTGGCGTTTCGTATTTCTATGACTACAGGGCCGATGACGCAAGTTCGTCACTGATTTTTTGCGCTTTCTGTAATTATCATTTCAATTGGCTGTCTTTGCTGCCGCGCCGATTGTAACCGGCAGAAGGTATTTGCTCTGCTTCAAGTGCCGATCGGCATTCGACACAGAGAAAAACTCCAGGGACGGCTTTGCGGCGAAGAGCTGGGATAGGTTCCCCGCATTCCCTGCAATGAGTCGCACTCTCGCCATGGGGCAGGTTCATTCTGGCCCTTTTTACCGCATCCTGCACATCGGCATCGATCTGTTCCTGCACAGCCCCGTCCCGGGCCCACCCAACTGCCATATCTTCTTACCTCTATCCTTTTTTCGTCATGATAAACACATCCGGACCAGGTATCCGTAAAAGTTCAACATCAAAAATAGTGGTGCGATGGGGCTGAATCCATTGTTTCAACATGGTTCTGGTGAGTTTCAGGCGCAGCGGCACATACCGGATACTGCCGGTTTCCGGTTCAGTGGCCGTGATTTCAAGATATGTAACCCCGGCCTGATCAAGCTGATTGACCCATATGTTTTGATCCGGATCAAATTTTTCAACTCTGAGATAGAAGGTGATCACATGAGGTGAGTTGCCGTTTATATGATTGTCTTCTACCAGGTCTCCAAAGGGTTTGGATTTTTTCCGGTCCACTTCAAGTGAATTAAAGAATATGTCAAAATGTTTGATTGGCCGCCCATCCTGGTCCCGAAGCCGGAAGATGACCTGGGCATGTTTGTCATACTGGTTGCGGGGATCGCTTGACCAGGGCCAAAAAGAGGGTTTTTGCAGAGCCTCTGCCTTTATATAAGTGGCATTGGTTTCATTTTCAAAAAAAGCAACCCTGTCCTGCCAATTGGTATCATCAGAGGCCAAAGCCTGTTCAATAAGCCTGAGGACCTGGGCCCGGCAGCTATTGCCGGTCACCACTCCCATGGTGCCGGAATGGGCGCATTCATAGGGGATGGCAAAGGGCAATTGCGGTCTGCCGGCTGATCCGGGTAAGGATAGTTTCTTTTTTTCGTAATATATGGAGCGCTCACCGGCCCTGGCCAGGTGGTTTTCCGCCTCGGTTATAACAGACTGCCAGTCAAGGGCAATCGCCTCAGCAGTTGGCCCAAGGCTGCAATAAATGAAGTTCAGGTTGGAGGCCGCCACCCGGATGACACCATCGGACCCGTCTTCCTTGGCATAGCGTATGGGAGCTTCATACCATTTTGCATCGGCCTGGGTGCCGATGATGATATGTTCACGGACTTTGTAGGCCTTGTCAGGCGAATTTTTTGTTTCAGCAAAATAAAGGTGCAGGTCAAGGGTCTCTTCTGATCCGAATTCCAGAGCATCGAGGACCCGTATACCCTGTTCCGCCCCGGCCTCAAAAACAATGCGGGCCCATTTTGCCAACTGGCCTTTGCCGATATCTGCCCAGCCGCTTCCAAAATTGGCACCGGCCAGATAAATGAGATTGCCCAGGGGTGAAGGCCGCGGGCTGAATTTACGAAGCCAGTTTCTGATCACAAGAGCCCCGGTGCTGTGGATGATGACATGAAACCCGTGAGCCAAAAGATGGTCATAGGCAGGGCTGTGCAGGGCACGGTCAAAAGCCCGGGAGATATCATCCATGTGAAGGCCGTTTTCCAGCGAGACCCAGCGGCTGAGATCAATCTCAACTACACTTTCATCACCGTAAAGATCACGGAGGGCCTGGGGCATGGAACCATAAATTTTTTCAATGGATGCTGAATCGGTTTCTTTTGACTCTGCTGAATAGCCATGAATAAGAACGATGGGGTTCATAAGAAAACTCCTTTATATTATTTTTTGGATTACGCAACGAGCAATGTTTTGGCCCTTAAAAGCAACCGGCGCCGATCGTCAAGCCCGTTCAGACCGCCATTAATTCTTCGGGTCACGGTCTCAAGATCGTCCTGGTCGGCCGGACCATTAAGGCCTTTTTTGTCCCAGTACCAGCCGGCCACGTCCACGCACAGGCCGTCGTCTGTTGCAACCTGATCCGGATCAGTTTCCACATCCCGGTTCAAGCCGCTCGTTCGGGAATAATCTTTATAATTGGCGCGGCCTGTAAGTTGAATCAGCCCGCGGCCTTTAAACCGGGTTCCGTCACCAGGCATAAGATTGCCCAGATCCCGCCGGTTTTCATAGGCGGCTCCGGAAGCCAGTTCTTCACGAAATCGCAATTCACCGCTTTCATAACCGATCTGGGCCAGAAAATGGGCCTGACGCAGGGGAGTGTTGATGCCATATTTTGCCATGGTTTCGGCAATTGAGCCTGTAAAGCTTTTGATAGCCTCGTCCGCAGCATTCAGGTAAAGAACCCCAAGCACGGCCTCATTGAATCCTTCAGGTAAAACAGAGCACAGCTCAACCAGGGTTTTATCCCCCGGTCTTACCGTACCGTCAGGATCGGGTGCGGACAACACGGTTTTTTGAAAGGCTGATACGGCATTGATGGTCTTTTGCCCGATGATCCCGTCACATTTGAGGGAAACAGACGGGGTGAAGCGGTTGAGGTTCAGGTTTAATAGTTTTTGTATGGATTTAACATCATGATTTAAATTTTTACATTTCAGCCCCACCGGTTCCATTAATAATTTACCCCCGCGACCGGGTGTGGAAAGGGGCGGCATATGGGCCAGGGGTGCAGAGGGGCTATTGGCAGAAGACGCAGCAGAGCTTGCCATCCGTTCAAAATGAGGGGTGTCTTTAAAACTCTTCCAGTTCCCGCCCCAGCGGTTGGCAGGATCCAGGCTCTCCCAGAATTCGCCGAGCTGACGCACGTGATCTCCGTCATAAACCAGCCTGAGCGAATTGTCGGGTTCCACCTGGAAAAAATTAAGGTCAATGGCCATCCGAACCAGGTGTTGGCTGTTCATGGTCTTGCTGCGACCGTTTTTGATATGAAGGGCCTGTTGTTCAGGCGTTCGGTACAATTCACCGGCGGTCAGCAAAAGACCATATTCCGGTGCTTTTTTAATCAGCTCAGCAGCATGCTGCAAAAAAACCGCTTGTTCTTTGTTATAGCCCATATCAGTTCCCTCCGTTTTTAGAAGGTTGTGCCGATGGCTTGCCTTTCAGCAGGTTGCTGATATCTTCCGATTTTTTAGCGCTGCCGCTGCTGGACCCAAAATAGAACTGGATGATGGCAGACAGCCCCACACCGAGAAGAAAGCCGAGCACAGTATCAATTACACGCCATGACTGAGCCGGAAGTTTTTTTGGCAATAACAGTGCGGGCAGAAAAGCTGCCAGGAAAAAAACACAAAGGTCAACCCGGTGATGAGAAATGCATAAACATAAGTAAACCGCCTGATAAAAGGGTCTTCATTCTTGTCACGACCGGATTGTGTATCCCTTGCGCTTTTCATATCCTCCACCCGCAGCTTTTCAAGCTCCAGTTCATGGGTATCAATGGTTTTTCGATATTCGAGCAATTGCTCCTGGTGGGCCAGTTCAAATTCCTTGAGTTTGACCCACTCATCCTCAGTGATTTTATTTTCTGCAATATCATTCACATCTCGGTTTTTTCCTTAATCAATTCAGACACCTTGTCTGCGCCCTGGTCAACAGCTCCCCGGAACACCCCGCTCAACAGATCAAGGCCTCGTTTGGCAAGTTCGGGAGCAATGGCGGCAACTGCGGCCGCAATGAGTGGAAACGGCAGGGTTTATCTCCTTGTTAAAAATGGTTGAATATGATCAGGGAGATTCAGAATTCCCCCCAATGGTCCTTTGAAATACCGGGTTGGACATGGTCTTGATTTTAGTCTCAATAATCTATATGGTGGGGTCGTTACCGCAGCCCGCCGAAAGGCTGAAACATGAAATATTAAGGGAAAGCACAATGAAAAAAAACCTCCTTCTGTTGATTCCGGTCTTTATTTTTATTATTCTTTCAACCTGTCCGCCCCAGGCAGCCGCATCGGAAAGCATCCAGGAAATCCAGTTCATGACAGAGGATTCCCCGCCATTAAATTATATTGAAGATGATAAAATAAAGGGAATATTTGTGGAAGTGCTCATGGCTGTTTCAAAACAGATGGAATCCCGGCTGGACTGGGATCAGATTTCCGTGCTGCCCCGGGATAAAGCATATCCGTCTCTTTTGGGCGGCGGGAAAAAATGTCTTATCGGGACGGCCAGGACCAAAGAAAGAGAAGCCCTGTTCAAATGGGCCGGACCTGTAACCCGAAACCGGATTATCCTTATCGCAAAGGCGGGCAGTGATATTCATATTAATGCCATCGGCCGGATTCGAAGTCTGAAGACCGGGGTGATCAAAGAAGACCGGCCTGAAAAAATACTGCTGGAGTCCGATCTGCCTACCGAGAGTCTTTTTCGTACCTTTGGAGAGGATGCCGCACTTGAACTTCTTCAGAGCCTGGACAATGGGATGATTGATCTCTGGGCAGACGGGGATCTGTCGGCAAGATGGATGATCAAAAAAAATTCTTTAAATCCCCGGGATTTCAAAATCGTTTACATTTTGGAAGAGACTGAAGATTATTTTGCCTTTAGCAAGGATGTTTCGAACGGGTTTGTGAATGCTTTTCAGCATGCTTTGGATCGAATTAAAAAGAAAGGGGTTGTCAAACAAATCCTTCAACGGTATCTGTCTAAAGAAATAGAAAAATTCTGAACAAGACAATGCTCCGCTTTGTTGCTTCCATTTGCCAAAAGGGTGGGAACAACTGTTTCCATATCTGTAGTCGATTTAATTCAAGAAATCAATCAGGGAAAACCCTGAATTTTCATAAAAAAAATTTGGGTTTGATTGCCTCTCCAAGGTTTGATATGGTGCTGGAAAACCATATATCATGAGGGATTTGATTTTTGTTCAATATCATCAAAAGCAATCGAATGGAAATCCTGATGCAGGCGCTTTCATCCATCCTGGCCGAACCAGGGGGTAATCCCTTGATGCCGGAATGGATAACGGTCCAGTCCAGGGGCATGAAACAATGGATTTCCCTGGAGCTGGCAAAAGGCCTGGGGATCTGTGCCAATATGCATTTTATATACCCGCGTCACCTGGTGGATGAGCTTTTGTCTCATGTTTTGCCTTTTGAAAATCAGGATGAAACAGTGGATGAGGACTTTTTTTTCTGGTCGGTAATGAAGCTGATCCGGGAAAACCGGTCGTTAAAGGAATTATCCGGCATTGAAGCCTATATCCGGGACGATGCCACAGGGAAAAAACTGTTCCAGGTTTCCCGGAAAATTGCAAAGCTGTTTGATGATTATGAGATCTATCGCCCGGACATGCTTTTGGGCCTTCAAAAGGGGTTTAAAAATGAAATCCTGCAAGATCCTTCTGCCGAGTGGCAGGCTTTTCTTTTTCAGAACGTGACGGACCAAAGGCCTGAAGCTCATCTCGCCTTCAGGGTCAGGGCTTTTTTGCATGAATTTTCAAATGCAAAATTCAATATGGATGACCTTCCGCCCCGGATATCCCTTTTCGGTATTTCCAACCTGCCGGAGCTTTTTTTGCAGGTGTTTGAAAAAATATCCCAGGTCATGGACATTAATTTGTTTTTATTGACCCCGTCCAGCCGGTTTTTTTTTGATATCCGGTCGGAAAAGGAGATCGAAAAAAAAGCAATAAAAGAAGGGCCAGGGAAAGACCTGGGGGTTTTGTTTGATGAGCCGGTGAACCCGCTTCTCTCCTCTCTTGGAACCTCTGCCATAAGGTTTCATTCCTGTCTTGAATCCTTTCAATACCATGAGCCTTTTGATGACCTTTTTTTAGACCCGGCTGAGGAATCGGGTTCCATGCTTTCAGTGCTTCAATCCGATATCCTGAACCTTTATCACAGAAAAGAAGGCAGCAAAACCCTGCCTCTGGCTGTTGATCCCGTTGATACGTCCATCAGCATTCATGCCTGCCATTCACCCATGCGGGAAGCCCAGGTGTTAAAAGACCTGCTGCTGGAAGAGGTTGAAAAGGATCCGGAGCTTGCCCCCCACGATATTATTATAATGATGCCTGACATTGAAACCTATGCTCCTTTTATAGAATCTGTATTCTCTCTTGAAACACCCTTGCCTTTTTCCATCAGTGACCGGCGCAAAAGATCGGAGTCAGAGCCCCTTGAAGCCTTTTTAAAAATCCTGGCGCTCCAGGGGTCAAGGCTTGAAAAAAGCCATGTCATGGATCTTCTGCTTTCCGAATCCATTGCAAAAAAATTCAAGATCAATTTTGATGATATGGCAAAAATTGAACAAATGACCGAAGAGGCAAGCATACTTTGGGGAAGGGATGAGACTCACCGGCAGAGCCTGGGGTTTGGTCCTTTTGAAGAAAATACCTGGCAGTTTGGTCTAAACCGGCTTTTTATGGGCATGGCCATGCCGGAAGACTATGATGAACCGGTCCAGGGCATTTTGCCCTGTGAATCCTTTGAAGGGCCGGATCTTGAAACGCTGGGGAAATTGGCAGCTTTTTGCCATGCCCTTTTTTCCGGGCTTACCGGTCTTGAAGGCGAAAAACCCATAAAGGCTTGGATACAGACGCTGAGACATCTTGTTTTTTCATTGCTGGAAGAAAGCGAAAAAACCGCTGAAGACTTTTTTTTCCTCATGGAAACCCTGGATGAGCTGGAATCCGGAGCAAAAAAAGCCGGATTTACAGATGCGGTTTCCTTTGACGTGGTGCATTCCCTTGTGAACCAAAAACTTGATCTCAATATCTCCCAGGGAAATTTCATGTCCGGGAACATTACTTTCTGCAATATCCTTCCCATGCGCAGCATTCCTTTTAAAATCGTGGTGCTCATGGGGATGGATGAGGCCGGGTTCCCAAAAAAGAGTTTTACCCCAGGGTTCGACCTCATGAAAAAACATCCAAGACCGGGAGATAAAAATGAAAGAGATGAAGACCGCTATCTTTTCCTTGAAACCCTTTTGTCGGCAAGGCGTAAATTGATTATTACCTATACCGGTATGAGCATCAAGGACAATTCTTTGATCCCCTGTTCAGGAGTGGTCTGCGAACTTATGGAGGTCATGGACCAGGGTTTTATTTTTCCGGCCGGGTATCAATACCGGTTTTTCCATCCGCTTCACCCCTTTGATACGGCGTATTTTAATGGAACAGGCCCTTTTTTTTCTTATTCAAAAAATAATTGCAAGATAGCAGAAGCGCTTTTACAGGAAAGAGAGAAAGAAAGACCGTTTGTACAAAAAGAAGGTCTGGGAAAACCGACAGCGCCCATGTTATCCATCTTTCTTGATGACCTCACCCGGTTTTTCAAAAACCCTGTTGAAGGATTTTTAAAACAAGGATTGAACATAGCCTTAAAACCCCTTGAAGAAGAAAAAGAAGACCGGGAAGCCTTCACTGTGACAGGATTGGACCAATATCTTTTGGGAAGCCTGCTGCTGGATAAACAAATGGCATTGTCCCAGGAAAAAGATCTTTATCCGGTTTTTAAGGCCATGGGAAGTCTTCCTTTCGGGGAAAAAGGCAGGCTGGAATATGAAAAGATCATGACGCTCGCAGGGCCTCTGATCCGGGAAGCAAAAAAAATATTGGCCATGAAACAATTACCGGCCGTCTTTGCTGAAATATTAATTGATGGGTGTGTGGTTTCGGGTCAATTAAGCAGTATCCGGACAGATGCTGCCTATATCATCGGGTTTGGAAGGCTGAACGGAGCAAGGCTTTTATCTGCCTGGATCAATCATTTGTTTTTAAATACAGCCGGGATAAAGGGTTATCCAAAGTCAACCATTCTCATGGGAAGGGATCCAAAAGGCAAAAAGCCGGTATTGATATATGAATTCCCGGACCTGGGTGAGAATGCCGGTGTCTGTCTCAAGGAATTGGTCGGAATGTTTCAAAAAGGGATGGAAGAGCCTTTTTATTTTTTCTGCGAGACCTCCTTCCGGTTTGCTGAAGCCTTGTCTGCCGATGGGTTTTCCATGGCTGAAGAATCCGTCATCAAGGCCATGGACCGGGCCAAAAAAAGCTGGCATGACCGGTACCAGGGGACAGGGGAAAAGCAAAACCGGTATGTGATGCTCTGCTGCGAACACCATGATCCCTTTGAAAGCTTGGAAACCCTTCTATCTTCAGGGTTTGCGGAAAATGCCGTGAGGATTTACAGGCCTTTGCTGGAAAACCGGAGGGAACTGTCTTGAAAGCCCTTAATCCTTTTGATATGGATCTGAAAAAATCAACCCTGATCGAGGCCAGCGCCGGAACAGGGAAAACCCATACCATCACTACGCTTTACTGCCGCCTTGTGGCGGATGGATACCCTGTGGAATCCATTCTGGTTGTGACCTTTACAGAAGCGGCTGCAGCAGAACTAAAACTCAGAATTCGGGAAAGGCTGTTTTCGGATTTAAAAAGCCTTTTTGAGCCGACATTGATTCAAAAAAGGCTGAAATTGGCCCTCACCTGTTTTGATCAGGCCGCCATCATGACCATTCATTCTTTCTGTCTCAGGGTCTTAAAAGAAAACGCCTTTGAAAGCCGCTCGCTTTTTGATATTGAACTCCTGCCGGACAGGTCTTTGTTTTTGCGCCAGGTGGCCTGTGATTTTTTCATGGGCCGGGTCAATCCTGAAGACCCATTGTTTTTGAAATTTCTTGAATTCAAAAACATGTCCCCGGATCGGTTTATTGAGATGTTTAAATCGGTGGTGTCACGACCGGGGATCATTGTCAAACCCGCGCCGGAAGCGGTAAAGATTGATTTTGTTCTCTACCGGGAAACCATAAAAAACATCAGGGAAATCCTGGCCGGAAAAGAAAAGGAGATCTGCGATCTTATTCTTACCCATACCGGGTTGGACAAAAAAAGTTATACCAGCCGAAATGTCCCGGTCTGGCTGTCTTACGCCCGCCTTAAGATTGAGCAGGATGGTCCCAATACCCTTTTTGAAATGGCCGAGGATGGGGACAGCCTCTACAAATTTACCCGGACAAGGATGGGAAAAAAAACAAAGCCCGGAGAAAAACCGCCGGAACACCGGTTTTTCGATCTTTGTGAACAATTGCTGATGTTTGATGCCCAGTTTGAAAAAGGTCTCGTCCGTCTGAAAATCGACTTTCTGTCTTTTTTTTGCACGGAGCTCGATAAAATGAAAAAAGCCCAGGGCCTCTGTTTTTTTGACGATCTGATCAACGATCTTGCCCTGTCTCTTGAAAATGATGGGACAAAAGTCCTTCAAAAAGCCGTCCGTCAAACCTGGTCTGCCTGCCTCATTGATGAATTTCAGGACACGGACCCGGCTCAGTATGGCATTTTTTCAAAACTTTTTTTAACTCCCGGAACCCCTTTTTTCATGATTGGGGACCCAAAGCAGGCCATCTACGGGTTCAGGGGAGGAGATATCTTTGCCTATCTCAAAGCCTCGGCCCAAAGCGAACAGAAATTTACACTGGAAAAAAATTACAGGTCTTCGCCTTTGCTGGTTAAGGCGGTGAATACGGTTTTTTCAGCAGCTGACAACCCTTTTTTATATCAAGGCATTTCTTTTTTAAAGGCCGGCACGCCTGAAGATGCTGCAAATCTTCTGGTGAAAGACAATGCTGCTGTTCCGCCGCTTCAGTTCTGTTTTGTTAAAAGAGACGCAATGCCCCTGGATAAGGATGGCTATATCAGCCGGGAAACCGCTGAGAGAATAATTCCTCAGATTGTGGCCGAAGATATTTTATCCCTTCTTGAGCCGGAAAAAAGACTCCTGGATAAAAAAAATAAAAATGCAGAACCCAGTAGGATCAGCCCGGGCGATATTGCTGTGCTGGTCCGGACCAATGCCCAGGCACAGCAGGTAAAAACAGCCTTGTCATTTAGAGGAATTCCATCCTATCTTTCCAAAACCGGCTCTGTTTTTGACTCGAAAGAAGCCTTGGACCTTTACGATATCCTATGGGCGGTTTATCAGCCCGAAAACAAGGGCAGCCTTTTGGCAGCCTTGTGCACATCCGTGTTTAATTTTTCATCAAAGGATATTCTTGAACTCAATGAAAAGGAAGACCGGTTTTTTGAATGGCAGGAAAGGTTTGGACAATACCGGGCCATCTGGGAAACAAAAGGATTTGTCCCCATGATCATGGCCTTGTTTCATTCGGAGGCCGGATTTTTAAAAAAAGAGACAGGATTGCACGAAAGGGGTCTTACCAATTTTTATCATCTTTCGGAACTGATTTCAAAGGCCTGCCTTGAACGGCAGTTCTCGCCCCATTATCTTCTGAAATGGTACGGGCGGCAGATATCAAAGGCTGCCCGGGATGAATCCGTGGATGAACTCCGGCTAGAAAGCGATAAAAAAGCCGTGGCCATCGTCACCCTTCATAAAAGCAAGGGTCTGGAATACCCTGTGGTATACCTGCCCTATCTTTTTGAAGGGATAAAAAAAACATTCCGGGAAAACATTCTTTTTCATGACCCTGAAAAAAATCATGACCTGACCCTGGATCTTGGATCAGAGGATATGGAAACAGCCAGGTCTTGTTTGGAAAGGGAAGAAACAGCTGAACAGCGACGGCTCTTGTATGTGGCCATGACACGGGCCACGGCATTGTGCAGGATTATCTGGGGCGGCTTTAAATCCGTTGAAGCTTCGGCTTTGGGCTCTCTTTTGCATCCTGCCGGGTGCAAGGATGATCCGGATATGACGACTGATCTTGAGCAATTGTCAACTCATTTCGAACAAAGCATTTTATGGGAAATTGTTTCCCATGGTTCAACGGAAAAGTTTAAGGATCAGGATGAAAAAGCCATTCAGTTGTCGGCAAGACAGATTCATCAAAGGAGTATGCCAGCCTGGAAAATATCCAGTTTTTCATCCCTTATCCATGCAGCCCGTCGTGAAATTCCGGAAGACCGCCCGGCTCCTCCTGACAAGGATAATTCAAAGCCGATCACGCTGGCCCTGTTTCCAAAAGGGTCAAGAACCGGTGATTTTTTTCATTCCATATTTGAAGAACTGGATTTTGCGGGCAATCCGGATATCATCCCGGAATTGGTTCAATCAAAGGCAGGCAGAGCAGGCCTTTCATCGCCCGGGCTTTTGGAAATGGCCTGTAAAAGCATCAGGGAAGTGCTTGAGACAAGACTGATTAAAAATCCTTTTGGGTTCTGCCTGAAAGACATCAAACAACAGGACCGGATCAATGAAATGGAATTTGTCTTTCCGGTCAGAGAGTTTGAGATTTCCTCCATAAAAAAAGCAATTGAACAGGAAGCCCCGGATTCGCCATTAAATGCCTATGCCCCAAGACTATCACAGCTTTCACCAGGTGACATCAAAGGGTTCATGAAAGGGTTTATCGATCTTGTGATCCGGCATGAGGGAAAATGGTATATTGTGGATTATAAAACTAATTTTCTCGGAAATACCTATGAAGATTATTCAAGGCAGAGGATGATGCAAACCATGGCCGAGCATCATTATTTTCTTCAATATTATCTTTATGCGGCTGCCCTGCATAAATACCTTGAATCAAAGCTGAAACCCTATGATTATGATACCCATTTCGGAGGCGTGCTTTATCTTTTCATCCGGGGCATGCACCCGGATTTTGGTCCGGAATCCGGAGTTTTTTTTGATCGTCCGTTAAAAAAAGCGGTAGAAGCACTTTGCAGATAATCGATGGGGAATGCCGCAAAACTGAATATTGAGTTTTGATTTTAATTTTAGTAACATACGTCATGTATATCCGAGCGCTTCATTTCTTTCAACGGTAGTGTCAAAATTTTTATGAAAAAAGGGGGCCTGTGATGAAATGTTCAGGAG
>CAZWMY010000022.1:0-40873 GCA_964635025.1 uncultured Desulfobacula sp.
CCGTGGCCATGGAAGCAGACAGGATTCGTTCAATCCCGAAATAATCAATCAGGGGTTTGATCATATGTGAAAGACAAGTGGTGGTGCAGGAAGCATTGGACACAATGGCATGCTTTAGGGGGTCATAGACCTTGTCATTGATTCCCATGACCGTGGTGACGCTGTCTTCGGGCATGGGGGTGCCTTCCTTGAGTTTGAAGGGGGCTGAGGCAATGACCTTCTGTGCTCCGGCTTCCAGATGGCCCCGGAGCGATCCTTTGGGGGCATTGGCGGCAAGGGAAGGGTCCAGAAACTGGCCTGTCGTATCCACAACCAGCTTTGCATCATGGGCTGCCCATTCGATATCTTTGGGGTTTCTGTCTTTTTGAAGGATTTTTACGGTGACGCCGTTCATATTAAATGTTGATTCTTTCTCATTCACATTGCCGATGACGGGTTTTGCCTGGTATCCGTATAGAAATGAAGAAAGATTTCCGTAAGTGGTGTCCCGTTCAATATAGTGGATCAGGTCTTCAAGGGATTTTCCGACTTCTCTGCCGGTATTGACAACGATCCTGCCAAAAAACTTTCTGCCGGCATGGTGCCACAAAGAAAGTTTTCCAATCCTTCCCAGCCCGTTTATCCCCAGTGTTTTAGAAGTGTTCGTGTTCATGACCGTCCTCATTTTTATATATAATTTTTGAGTTTAATTGATTTTTATTTCGCCTTTATACACAGAGCCTTTCTGGCCGTTGATGCTGATATAGTCCCCGGTTGTCATTCTGATGCCGTTCAGCATACACTCTTTTGCCGGTTCATTGCAAATAAGATTTTCACATCCCACGATGCAGGTTTTCCCAAGGTTATAGGTTACCACGGCGGCATGGGAGGTGAGTCCGCCCCTGGCGGTCAGGATGCCGTCGGCGGCATCGATTTCCAGAATGTCATCAGGCACGGTATCGTTTCTGAGCAGAATCAGGTTGGCATCCGGATCAACCCTTCTGAAATTATCGATTTCTTCCAGGGTGAACACAATCCTGCCGCTCATGGCACCGCCGCTGACACCGATGCCCTGGCCCAGATATGCCGCAGCAAGAATTTCAGGGCTTGCATCAAAGTCTACGATTTTTTTACGGTCTCTTAATGACATTTCTCTGGCCTGAAGAATATAAAGATCATTTTTTGATTCCCCTTCAAAGGTGAACTCAATCTCCTGGGGGTTCCAGTCTTCATCAAAGAGGAGCTGATAAATGATTTTTTTGAGTTCCTCATAAATAGCGGGAAAACTTTCTTCCAGACAGATCTTTGAATCCCGTTCTTCGAGATCCCTTTGAAGTTTTGAAATGGCAAGCGTTTTGACGAGTCCTGCCACAACGTCTTCCCCCTGGTTGCCGATGGTAAAATCCCCCCAGAGCCTGACCGTATCTCCGGGAAGCTTCGGGCTATGGCTGAAAACCACTCCCGACCCCGATTGCCTGGACTGGTTCCCGAATACCATGGATTGGACCGTCACGGCGGTTCCCCAATCATCGGAAATCCCCATGATCCGGCGGTAATCTTTTGCCCTTTTGGAATCCCAGGAAGAAAACACCTGGTCAATGGCCAGGTAAAGCTGGTCAAAAGGGGATTCAATCAATTTGATCTGGGCCTTTTTCAGCATTTGTTTGTAGGCAAGTGCCACATCCTTCATCTGTTCACCGGTAAAATACCGTTTCAGTTTGACCTTGTATTTTTTCTTTTTTTGGTCAATGACATCGTCAAAGGCATCTCGCTTGATACCAAACGCCATCCCATAGACCTGAATAAACCTGCGGTAACTGTCCCAGGCAAACCATGGGTTCTGGCTGGTGTTTGCAAGACTGGAAGCGATTTCCTCGTTCATGCCCACATTGAGAAAAGAATCCATCATCCCGGGCTGAGAGATGGAAGACCCGCTTCTGACGGATAACAGCAGGGGGTTTCCAGCATCACCGAAATGCTTTCCGGTCCTTTTTTCCAGGCTGGTGACCATTTTATTTACAAATTTTTTGAAATTTATATTGGCTGGTTTGTAATCGCTGATAATTTCCCGGCATTTGAATACTTCCGTTGTGATGATAAAGCCGTCAGGTACCGGCATACCGAGTTTTTTTAATTTGATCAGGTTCAGGCCCTTGTTGCCGAGAAAGATGATATTATTGCTGATGGGGTCATCGCTGCCGATTTCAATGACCGAGCATTTGGGGTCATAATTAAGCAGGCGGCTCAAGTGAACAGGAGATAGCTTTTCTGACTGCTGAAACAGGGTGTGCAGAACCCGATTCAGAAATACGTCGATCTGCTGGAGCCCGATGGAAGTGGCGATGCGGTCCATGAAAAAGACCTCCGCCACTCGCTGGTCCAGCTTGGACTCCTGTTTTCCCGGCTCATTAGGCAGGTATTTTCTTAAGATCTGGGTTTTCCCGATCCTGTTCTCAATGTGGAACAGGTTGGCAGAATGAATATTGTTAAAATTGTCGTTGATGATGTCGGCCACGGCCCGAAGAAGGCCCTTGAAAATATCCAGATACTGGCTGATGGTGCAGGTCCGGATTTCAACGGAAGATTTTAAGAAATCCAGCTGGACGTTCAGCTGGTTGGATTTGATGCCGTCCAGTTCCAATGCAGACCTAAAAAGGAGAAGAATGCTGTAGATCCGTTTAAAAGTGGATTTGGTGATCACCTGGAGGTCAATGCTGTTGATGAGCTCTTCAAAAAGAACGTTCAGGATGCTTTCAACCCTCAGGGTCAGCCCCAGTGCATCAAATTTGGCCTCATTATAACTGCCGTACATGGAAGGGATGTCCACGGCAAAATGGCGCTTGTGATAGATGGCTTCGTTGACCTCGTAGATTTTTTCCGAAAGGATGATGTCTTTGAGCTCCTGCATATATAACAAAAGCCCGGTGATTTTATCATCCAGGTTTCTTTCATCCAGGGCCTGAATAAGCCTATGGGTATCGGGCAGGTTTTCGGTATTAAAAGAAGACAGGTATTTTTTGATTTCCAGATGGTCGATCCGGTATTTCTGGTTTAACAGCCGGTAAAACCCGAAAATCATTTTTACCCTGGACCGGTCCGGATCACTTACCCCTTCAACCGTATCAATCATATGGTGGATGGCTTCCTCGGTATGCATGAGATTGTCTTCAGGGAAAATGATTTCTTTGAATTCAGTGGAATTCAGAATGATCCTTGGGCCATCCACAAAGGTTCCCGTAACCGGAATTTCATCGTAAATGGAAGGTGGAAGATAAGATTCAAGCGGGGTTTTATCCCCGGTTTTCCAGAAAAGAATCACTTCCCGGATAAAATCCACAATCCTGCTGGAGGATTCCACATGACATTGTTTTCTTAAAAAATGAATCAGGCGGTCTTTTCTCTGACAGGATTCATCCAGCTGGGTGGAAATGTCCCTTAAATGGCCTTCTGCCCCGATTTCATTGAAAAACGCAGGCAAAAGCCTTGCAAGCTGTTTGACAAGGTTGAAGACAGGTCCGATATCGGAATTCAGGAATTTTGTGATATCCCTTGGGAAAAGGTCAGTGTCCTTGATGAATACCCCGCCAATGGCAAGAGAAATGATGAGGGCGGACAAAAGCCGTCTTGATTTTTTCGGGTGTTGGCTGATGAGATCCAAAAACACCCGGATATTATTGACATGGGCCAGATTGCTTTTGATCTGCCAGTCTTCACCTGTTCCTTCGATCATGGGGAACTGGAACCCGTGATCCACGGCCCGGTCAATAAAATGGTTGATCAGATCGATCTTGGATGTCCGGTACACCGCTTCACCGATCTTGTGGATGCACTCCAGAACCGTTTCCGGATATTTGCCCTTATGTTCCTTTAAGAGGGAAAAGGTCTGATCAATGATATGGATATCTTTTTTAAAATCCTTATCCCCGATAAGCTGGGTCAGCGTGGTGTTGATGTCACGGAGGGCCTGGACATGGATGGCGGAAAGCCCGGGAACATGAATGATATAAAAAAGAAAAATGAGTTTCATGTGCCTGGCTGCGGTTTCATTTCCGTTTTTGGTGATGATTTTCTGGGGTATGGCCCAGATCCGGCTCACATAATCCTGAAAGCTCACAAGACCTGTCAGTGCTTCTGTTGCCCGGACTGGGTCCTGATCTGCATCCTGGCGGATGGATTCAAGTTCTTTTTGCCAGGAACGGATGCGGTCATGGGATACATCGCCCAGAATATCCGTGAGCGTTTCATCGGGCTGATTGACACCCATGCTCTGGTTGACCCAGGCAAGCGGATCTTCCTGGCTCAGCCAGTAATGGAGAGACCCCTCATGGCATTTGACAAGAAAGGGGTTGAAGGTTCTGAAAAATTCAGCATCCTCTTCTTTAAGGCTGCTCAAAAGGATTTTTGCGATTTTGTCCGGCTGATAATAGGATTTGATAAAATAATAAAAAGGAGCATCTTCATAGGTTTCTATTTTGCGGACTGCCTTTTCAATCACACATAAAAACCGCTGAAGGTCATTGCCGGATTCTTTCACAATATGCTGCAAAAACAGCATCAGATTGTCTGCGGCCTCGGTCTTCAGTTTAGGGCTTGTATTGAACTCAAAAGCCGTCAGATAAATATCGGCAAAAAGAGAGAGGGCTTTTTCGCCTTCCGGGTCCTGCCGGTAAAGATAAAAATTCTGGATGGAAAAATACCGGGTTTCACTGACAATAAATTCCCAGTTTTTATAGGGGTGGGACAATTCTTTTAAAAAAATGTTCATCCGGTTCAAGATACCGACATAGGATGACACTGTTTTTAGGAGGACGACATATCTTTCATCAATCCCGACTTCAATTCTTGTCCCGGACAGATTGACCTCAAGGGCTTTGGACTTCACAGACAATCCTTTCTTGTTCTTTATGGCCTCGTTTTTCATGGCGGTTTTGTTCATTTAAAAAAATTACAGCTATTTTATCATTTTAAAGAGTATTTTCAATGTTCTTTATTCCATCTTCCGGTAAAGTATTATTTTCCCGAAATCCTGAAGGACATCAAAAACGGTTTTAAAGCCTTCTATATAGGGGCTTTTACCGGAAGGGCTGTTATTTATAATGTCAACGGTGATTTTTTTCAAGGGGTTGACCGGCCGGGTCAGAAGATGCTTGAGGCAGGCCAGGTACTCCACCATGCGGTCATCGTGGGGTTCGGTATGAATTTGAAGCTCTTTTCCGTTTCCAAGACAGACCAGTTTAAGCTCATGGCCTTTAAAGACAAGATAGGTGGTTGAAAGCCTTTTGGGAAATCGCTGTTTTATACCGGGCAAGGGAATGCCCAGGACTGAGGCCGGGTCAGCAGCACTCATAAAATAAACAGCATCGTCCGGCAGGCCTGTCTGAAGTTTTTGAAAGGCCCTGGGAAGCATAAACTGGAGGCCTGGGATGTCTTTAAAAAATTGGCCTGAAAGGATCTCTCCGGATAATTCCATGATCCTGAGGGTCCGGAAAATGGCTGACCATTTAAATTGCGGCAGTTCTTTGTGAAGGATTTCCCGGAACAAAATTCCATACCGGTCAAAGAGAAGTCTTACCCTGTCTTTTTGAAGTTCTTCGGTTTCCATTTCATCCAAGGGATCTGAAGGGAAATCGGGTTTATACCAGAAACCTGCAAAGGGAAGAGACCCCCTCCATTGGGAAAAGGATGGCCTTGCCTTTAATTGGCGTCTTCCGGGGCGCACCCCGGTTTGCTGCTTTGACGTTTCCGGGGCTTTGAATCCGGTTTCAATTCCTTTTCGCAAGGCCGAAAAGGTTTCATTGGACAATTTCCCCTGCCAGACCAGGTTCCAGATCCGGTGGGATAAGGTTCGCGAATCACAGGAAACCTGGTTCAGAAGGCTTGTAAAATCATGGCGGGCGCCCTTTGGCAAAAAAACGGATTCCAGCTCCGGGTCAGGGCGGTCAGTGACGGTGGCCTCGTCTTTTTCAGGTTCTGCTTCTTTCAGGGGCTGCAACAGATCCATATCCGGTTTGAAATAAAAACCAGCCTGTTTTTTTTCAAACCCCATCCATTGAAGGCCTCCTTCCTGCATGAGGGTATCCAGAAATGAGGGGTGATAAGGGGAAATCCGGGCAGGCAGGATGTCCGATTCCCAGGATTCAGCCGGAAGCGGGAGGCAGGAGAGCTGTTCCAGGCAATCAAAGAGACCGTCGATATCGCCCGGCCGTTTTGTAAGCCCCTGGTAATGGGCAAGAAACAGGGGCAGATACTCAATTTCCACGGCGTCGAATCTTGGTCTTGCCTTCAGGCGGGAAAGTCTTAAAAGGATTTCATAGTTCTCACTGTCACAGATATCGTTATCTGAGCCGTTTTCAACGAGAAGGCCTGCAATGATCCGGCGTTCTTCAATAAGGGCACTGATAACATTTTCAAGGAATGATGGCTCAATGCCAAGGGATTTCTGGATAAAATCAAGGGAAACCGGACCGTAACAGGAAAGCCATTGGCTGAAAAACGAGATGGCCGTCTCTTCATTTTTCTCCGGTTCATAGAACGCCTTCATAATTTTTGGGGCCCATTCCCGTGAAACCGTGAGAGGGGAGTCAAGCCCTTCAGGCAAAACAAAGGTGATCTTGTTTTTTGTCAGGTCCCGGATGGCCTCGCTTGAATCCGGGGCATCTGTTTCGATTTGCCGGAGCAAGGCCTCCCATTCCTTAAACGGGATGGCAACGCGCTCCTTTACCCAGTCCATGAGATCCTGCGGTGTGTCAGGGGCGTATCCCGGAGCAAGGCGCTGGCGTTTTGTCTCAAATTCCCTGACAAGCGCTTGAGACACGGCAGGCCTAAGATTGGGGGAAAAGACAATATCCCGCAAAAAATGGTCCCCAAGGGCTGATGAAGATGAGGCAGCCTCATCCTCCCGGTACATATACTGGTTGATCTGGTTCCAGGCCATGCCGGCGGCAAAGGGGCTGGGCCGGGCGGTAAAGGCCGCAGACCAGGAAATGACACCGGTTGCCATTTCATCCAGGAGGAGTTTAAGACTCACAAGATCAAATTCATCCTGAAGACAGGTGCGAAAGGTTTCTAAAAGGATAGGAAAATCATCGTACCGGATGATATTTTCCAGAAGCTTTTTGGATTTCAGCCGGGTCATCCAGAGCGGCATTCTCTGGCCTATTTTGTTTTTGGTCAAAAGAAGGGCTCTGGCTGCGCACTCCCTGAACCGGGCGGCAAAAAAGCCCGAGTGTTCGAGATTTTTTCTTAAAAGGGCATCCACGTTGGATGAGGTCACAAGACAAAGGACTTCTTCAGGCGCCATTTGCCGGGGAAGCTGGATAATAATGGCATCATTGCCGGGAAAGATTTCCGGTTTTTCACCAAACCGGTCTTCCCAGGCCGCTTCAAGGGCAATGGCATAGGGCCGGTTCACCTTGCCGCCAAAAAGGGTATGCATCACCAGCATGGAGCCGGGGCTGCCGTCCGGCCCGGATCTTACATATTCCAGGAGAAGATGATGCCGGTGGGGCAGGGGGGTGCCTGTGAATTGCCTTTGCTCTTTTAAAAAACGGATCAGTTCTTTGGCCGCAGCGTCATCCATATGGAAGCCGGTTTGCAGGAGGGTTTCAAATTCCGGGCAAGGCAGGAGGTCTTCCGCCATTTCCAGGAAATTGAGGATGAGGCCTGAAAAATGAAAATCTCGGTTCATACTTTCGGCAATCCAGAATGGGGCATCCATGTGGCTGCTGCCGACCGGGACGGCAAAGACATCGTTGTGGGTGATCCGCATGATTTTCCAGTTCTGGGTTCCGACCGTGGCGATCTGCCCGATTTTGGCTTCCCAGACATATTCTTCATCCAGCTCACCGATCCGGGCATTGGTTTCATGGTGGCGAAGCTGAAAATAGCCCCGGTCGGGTATGGTTCCGCCGGAGAGATAAAGGGCCTGGAGCGCCCCTTTTTTGCCTTCAACCGTATGGTCCAGCCGGTCAATGGAAATCCTTGGCAAAAGTTCCCTGATCCTTGCATCGGAATACCGCCCGGCCAGCATATTGAGCACAAGCTCATACTGCTCTCGGCCAAGGGAATGATAGGGCCTGCTTGTTTTTATAAATGCATAGAGCTCATCCATATCCCAGGTTTCAAGCCCGGTCATGGAAATGATCACCTGGGCCAGGACATCCAGGGGGCAGTCAACGCCATGAACCGGTTCGATATTTTTTTCATCCATGGCTTTGGCCAGAACCGCGGCAGAAATCAGGTCATGGGAATGGGGAGAAAAAAGGGTGCCGCAGCTTTCCATATCAATCTGATGACCTGCCCTTCCGATCCTCTGGATGGCTGAAGACACCGATGGCGGGGCCTCAATCAGGATGACCTCGGAAAGCTCGCCGATGTCAATGCCCATTTCAAGGGAGCTTGTGGCCACAATGGCTTTGAGCTCTCCGTTTTTAAGATTCTGCTCCACATTGAGCCGGAGCTGTTTTGAAAGCGATCCGTGATGGGAATAGGCCACCGGTTCAGCCGACAGCCGGTTGATCTTGTAGGTGATTTTTTCGCAGAGCCGCCGGCCGTTGGTAAAAAGCAGGGTGGCCTTGTTTTTTTCAATGATGTCTACAACTTCTTTGGCCAGAAGATCCCAGACAGGCTCTTCAGCCGGCGCCTCTTCTTTTTCAGGATACCGGACCGAGATTTTGTATTTTTTTTGAATCCCGGATTGAATTTTTTCAACCGGCCTTTCAACATACCGGGGATGAGGTCCGCGGCCGTCCATCCGAAACCCGCCCACAAAGCCTGCCACATCATCCTGGTTTTTCACGGTGGCGGAAAGGGCAATGCGCTGAAATTCCCCGGACAAGCGAACCAGCCGTTCCACGGCCGTGATCAGGTGAACCCCGCGCTTGTTGCCGAAAAGGGCATGGATTTCATCCAGGATCACGGCTTTCAAGCGGCAGAGCATGCCCTGGCCTGAGCGGGAACTGAGCATGAGGTTCAGGCTTTCCGGGGTGGTGATGAGAATCCCGGGCGGATGACGCAGCATTTTTCTTCGGTCTTCCTGGGGAGTGTCGCCGCTGCGGGTCATGACCCTTATCTCGGGAAACGGTTCCCCGTTTTTCTCAAACATTTCCCGGATTTCTATTAAGGGCTGGTCCAGGTTTTTTTTGATGTCATTGTTCAATGCTTTTAAGGGGGAGACATAGAGGACGACGGGCCCGCCGTCCTTCCATTTTCCCATAACCAGCTGATTGATAAACCACAAAAAAGCGGTCAGGGTTTTACCGCTGCCGGTGGGGGCCGTGATCAAAACATGATGGTTATTGGCAATGAGGGGCCAGGCCATGTCCTGGATATCCGTGGTATGGTCAAATTTTTCAAAAAACCATTTTTTGATCAATGGATGAAAATTTATAAATGCATCAATCCCCATATTGATTCCTCCCATCATGCTTTTCGCACTGACACGGGATATTTGACAAGCCTTTTTTCTATTATTGCCGCTGAAGTGAAATAGGAATGAGAAAATCAATTGACAATATCCATATACATTGGTACATAAATACCATGATATTCAAACTTATTTCAGGAGAAGAAATATGAGGTTCAATCGAAATTTTGTGCTGCTCTTGACCGGCCAGCTTGTTTCCCAGATCGGGGACAAATTCCATATGATCGCCCTGTCTTTTTATGTACTAAAGACAACAGGCTCATCCGCCAAAATGGGGGCGGTGCTGGCCGCTTCCCTGATCCCTTCGCTGATCCTGGGGTTGTTTTCAGGCGCCTTTATCGACCGGTACAACCGAAAAGCCATTATTGTCGGGACTGACCTGATCCGCGGGGTGATCATCGCAGGCTTTGCCCTTCTTTTTTATCTCAATGCCATGAATTTTTATGTGATTTTGATCATGCAGGTTCTTCTTTCCATCAACGGGGCTTTTTTTGACCCGGCCGTTCCAGCCGTCATCCCGACCATTGTGGATGAAAAAAATCTGGCTGCCGCCAATTCAACGCACCAGTTTATTGCCGGGTTTTCCACCATTGCCGGCGCGTTTTTAGGCGGGATCATGGTCTCGGCAGCCGGGTATTTATGGGTTTTTGTCCTGAATGCTATCTCTTTTATCCTTTCCGCCATTTTTGAATGCTTTATTCAGATCCCAAAGACACCGGCCAGGACCGGTCAAAAGAACCCCTTTGGGATTTGGGAGGATATGAGAGAGGGATATCGCTATATTTTTACACGGCAGGATCTTGTGGTGCTCCTGTTCATGGTTCTTGTGATTCATTTTTTTGTGGGCTCCATTGAAGTCATGATGCCGGTGATGGCAAATCTCATATCTGAAGACGGCCCAAAAACCCTTGGATTTTTTCAGACCGCCTTTGGGCTTGGCACCATCCTGATGGCTTTTTTTCTCAGTATTCGGACCATTTCGGGAAAAGAAAAAGCCACGCTTTTCACCAGCGTTTTTCTTATCGGTCTGATTTTTGTGATCACAAGCCTGATCAACGAAAAAGAAAATATGACAGCCGGTTTTTATATTTTCATGATTTTTTTATTCGGCTGCTGTATTATCTGTGCCGGCATCTCCTTTCGAACGCTTTTGCAAAAAGCAATGGATAATGAATTTGCCGGAAGGGTGTTTGCCGTGGCAGGCACCATTGGGAACGGTTCCATACCCGGCGCCATGATTCTTTACGGGGTCCTCTTGGAACAGTTTCCCTTTCAAGGACTGCTCATGGTGTCAGGCATGGCCCTGATGCCGCTCAGCATAATGTCGTTTGTTTTGTTTAAGGAGAAAAAATATGGCCGGACAGCAGAAGCCCTCTCAAAACCCACCACTCAGCATTGAAAGGGTCCAGACAGGGGTCAGGATTGAAAAAAGGGTTTTAAAAGTATTAAAAGGCCTTGCCGAATATCACGACCTGACCCTTGGCGACCTCATCGAAGGCATTGTCCTTCACGCTTTTGAAGGGAAAGCCCCTTTCAGTGAAAAGAGTCTGAAAAAAATCGAGGAATTAAAGCGGATCTATGAGCTTGACCTCACCAGCCAGGACAGCCACAATTTTACGGAGTCCTGACTGGACTCTGAATCAACTGAAGGAAGGATTATACAAACAATCTTGAACTCTTGGGCATTAAAGGTATTTGACAAATTGGGTTTTTGTTATTACAATAACCAGCATGGAATGGGATGAATCAAAATGAAAGGCAAATCTGACAAAACACGGTCTTGATTTTGCCGATGCTGGCTGTGTACTGGAAAATCCTTTCAGGCTTGATGTTGATGTTATACGCAACCAGGAACATCGTGTTCAGTCATCTGGCGGTTTTGACGGTAGTTCATACAGATAATGGCAACCGGATTATCAGTTTTCGTCGAGCTGGCCGGGAAGAACGGGAGGTGTATCATGAATGGCTTGCCAATGAATTTAAATGAACAAAAAAAACAGGTTCTGGAAGCGACAGCCAACCCACCCATAGACGGAGATTTTGTATGGGACGGGGAAAATGAAAACGATCGGCCTTTAACCAGAAAAGAGATGCTCGCCGGAATTCGAAACAAGGGTGGGCGTCCTGTATCGGGAAATCCCAAGAAAATCACGACCATCCGGCTGGATTCCCGGGTTCTTGAATTTTTCAAATCCAGGGGAAAAGGTTGGCAAACTCGCATCAATGATGTTCTTGAGGAGTATATAAACTCTCATCCCAAAGTATGATTTTTTTAAATTATGCCTATGGTTATCATTGATACTTACAAAAACCATACCCGGCACCATGATTTTTCATGCCTTTGAAGGAAAAGCCCCTTTCAGTGAAAAGAGCCTGAAAAAAATCGAAGAACTAAAGCGGATCTATGAACTCGATCTCACCAGCCAGGACAGCCACAATTTTACGGAGTCCTCATAATGTTTAAATCATTTTTTCCAAACCCAAGGCGTTTTTTCCCCTTAGTTTTAGTCTGGATCATTTTTTCGATCACCATCTGGTATCTTTTTAAAAATGATCTGGGATCATTGTTAAATCTTAACACAACTCAGCAGGAACCGGTAATCGGACTTGGCCATTTTGTCACCAACCCCTTTCTGCTGCTCTATATCTATTACATTGCTTCAGTGCTTGTATTTGCAGGTTTATGGATGATCTTTGCACCCCATCCGTGGCAATTTTGGTCAATCCTTGGATCAGCCGCCATCCTTTTTTCCACTTATTTTTCCGTGCAGGTCTCTGTGGCCATAAATAACTGGCGGCGGCCGTTTTTTGATACGGTTCAGAACGCTCTTTCAGCAGAGTCTTCAGTTCCTGTGTCTGAAATGTATGATTTGGTTTTAATCTTTGCACAGATCGCCTTTCTGGCCATAGGCATATTTGTTCTTACCCGATTTTTTATAAGCCATTATATTTTCCGTTGGCGAACAGCCATGAACGAATATTATACCGGCTACTGGAAGGAGCTTCGACATATAGAGGGGGCTTCTCAACGCATCCAGGAAGATACCATGCGGTTTGCCTCTATTATGGAGAATCTTGGCGTTGCCATGGTCGATGCGGTGATGACACTGTTTGCATTCCTGCCCGTGCTGTGGTCGCTTTCACAATATGTAACCGAGCTGCCGATTGTGGGGGCAATCCCATATCCTCTCTTTGCCGCGGCAACCCTCTGGTCATTGTTTGGAACCGGCCTGCTTGCCCTTGTGGGGATCAAACTGCCGGGACTGGAATTTAAAAATCAACGGGTGGAAGCGGCCTATCGTAAGGAACTGGTCTACGGGGAGGACGATGAACTGAGAGCTCAGCCAGCCAGCCTGAAACAGCTGTTCAGCAATGTGCGGCGTAATTATTTCCGCCTTTATTTCCATTATATGTATTTTAATGTGGCCCGGAGTCTTTACCTGCAGGCTGACAATATATTTGTCTATTTGATACTGGTTCCGACAATTGCCGCAGGCACCATAACTTTTGGCATCCTGCAGCAGATACTCACCGCTTTCAGCCAGGTGAGCAATTCGTTTCAGTATCTGGTCAATTCCTGGACGACAATCGTTGAGCTGTTATCTGTCTATAAACGTCTGGTTGCATTCGAGGCGATTTTGGATGGAAAACCATTGCCCAAGATAGACCAGACCTATCAACCGGGTATCAGCGACGATTAGGACCTGTTTCAGATTTTAAAATTCTTATATTCCCCTGATATGAGGATCAACAGGGAAAGCCTGTGGGGATCGCCCGACCGAAAAATGGGGCATAGCCGAAGGGTATTCCTCTCCTCAAACCTTTAATTTACCATATTTTCTATCCAGGCCACCAATACCAAAAGTAGCCAACGCCGATTCCATAATGGCTTGGGAGTTCTTAAATACCATTAGTGTTTGGTTTAAATATACTGGTTTTTTACTGAGATTATTGAGTCATGATTTTGATCTCCTTTCTTTCCAGGAGATCCTAATATATTACATCGTACTGTTTTAGGGGGGCATGTCCAGAAAAGCAGTGTATTTGATGTTTTTCTTTTGTTATATTTTTTTACTCTTTACATCATCAAAAAGGGATGATAGGGCATTGATCAGAAGCAAATAGCTTTCATTAATTATAAATATTTTTGGAGTTTCTGAAGGGTTGCTATAAAAAAGCTTAACCACCTGGCAGGTGCTTATATATAGTTTATTTGTATCACAAGTGGATATGATCGAACCCGCTTTGGATGGATATATTAACTCCCGTAAAGCAGCATTTGGGATGTTAAGCTTCGTTTTATATGCGAAATGTTGTATTGCATTGAAAAAATAAATGAGGAGGGGAGTGGAAGCAAAAGGGGCATTTCTCGGTATCAGTGTTGGTAGTCCTTACTATTCTAAACAACGAATACGAAAATATCTCGACTACGCAAAGAAAAGATTTAATGTTTTTGCATTTTTACTTGGGGATGAGATATTCCGATATACACTTGCTGGCTTGCGTGGTATCTCAATCGATGAGGCAACTTCGCGTGCTCGCAAGATAGGAATAGAGCGCGAATCCATGCTGAAAGATTTGATCCGCAATGAAGTATTCCCCATCTCGGTTATACGTTGGAATTATATTCAAAATATTCCAATGTACTCATTAATGATCGAAGCTATACAGCTCGCTTATCGAAATGATATCTCATTCAAAGAGATGGTTCGAACACAAATATTCTTGAATCTTGGGGATCGGGTTGAAGAGACTGGTCTATCCAGAGATCCTTCAATAGACAATGATATATCATTTTTTTTTGACTCTTACATATTAGAGGAAGTTGCGGGTTTAATAACAATCAGCGAAATTACGCCTTACAGTGTCGAAATCTATCCAGGACGAGATCTGCTTATATTGCAGCATATATACGAAGATAAGTATACAGAAATTACAAAAGCTCTTCCACTGAAACGCAAGCGGGAATTCCTGCAATTAAAAATAGATTAAGATGGAGGATGAAATAATGCAAATATCATTTCTTTGGATAACCTTAGCAATTGTTGCCATAACATACATATATTTTCTATGGATAGCTGGGAAGTCAGTTCGGGAGATTGAATCAGCTGATGATTATTTCATTGCCGGAAGAAAATTAAAGATAGGAAGTTTTATAGCAACTCTTTATGCAGCTGAAATGTCAATTGCAACTGTATTTATAGCATTTTTCGATTTGGCTTCAATATTGGGTTTACAGCTACTAATCGCGGTATTTACCTTTACAATAGGCCAATTTGTTCTTAGCCGGATGGCTCCAAAAATCAAAGCTATAAATGAATCAAGACTTACTCTACCAGGAGTACTTGAATACCGTTATAATAGCAATATCCTTCGATGGGTATCTTTAATCACCATAACTATAGGTTTTGGTGGTCTATTTGCTACTGAGATATTGGTTGGAGCACAATTAGTGAAGCCGATATTTTCTGGGGAATCTTATACAGCTATAATTATGTTTATTGCAACACTGGTGACGTTTTATACTGCTTTGGGCGGATTTCGAAATGTAATTAAGACTGATAGATACCAAACCGCTTTCGTTGTAATTGGAGTTTTTACCTTGGTGTTAGCAGCATATCTTCTTAATAAAAATCCGATAGAAACAATAAAGGTATCATCCCAAAAGGGGTTTATGCCATCCATATCTCTTTTGATTAACCTTCTTGTAATCAATGTTGCATACCCATTAGTTGATCTTGCTGCTTGGCAGAGGATCGCCGCTGCATCAGATCAAACAACGGCAAAAAAAGGAGGGGGGTATGGTGCAGGAGCTTTTTTCATTTGTTGGATACTCATTTTAGGAGCTGCAATTGTTTTAGGGGCTGTTACAGGGAAGGGTGGAGCGGATGGTATCTTTTCTGCTTTCAGCCTCCTTGCAGACATATCTTTTGGATATGGAATAATTGCAGGTATAGGCCTTGGAGCACTCTTAGCGGCTTTACTGTCCGCTGGAGATATATTCCTGATTACCGCGACACAAAGTATATGTATGGATGCAACTAGACGCTCATATTTCTCAAATTCAAATACAGGAGCTATTTCGCATATTCAAGACGCTGAAGTACTCATCCATGCAAGAAAGATAACGTTCATCGTTGCAATAATAAGTTTAATAATAGTATGGTTTTTAATGTCAGTTGGAGCTAGAGTATCTGATTTAGTATTTGTGATATATGGATCAACGACTGCTCTTTTACCTGCTGTTCTAATGATTCTATTACGGCCCAAAGATTCTCTTAATAAATATGCAGCTGCTGCAAATATTTCGGCGATTGTAGGTATATGTATGGGCTGGGTATACGGCATTCTTGCAATAGTGGGATCAAGTTCCATTCATAAATTATTAGAATTCTTTGATCCTGTTCCAGGACCCGTCAGTACTTTTAATTCAGCAAGTGTCGCCTTGGCTTGGTCTATTGGAATCTTTACGAGTATGGCTTTTATTTCAAACAAGAAGCAATAGAAGATGGGGAGCAAAATATGGATATTTCAGCTGCTTTGGTTGTGCTTGGGGGGATGACAGGCTTCTCAGCAAAATTTGTGAATGACCTTCTCGGATATGGCATTACTATCCAAGGCATTGAATCAAAAAATATATGGAATCCCAGATCATTTCCAAAAGGTATAGAGGACATAGAAAAAAATGACAAATGGAGATGTATTGTACGCGGTTATTACCTTGACAAAGTAAAGATGGATTGGGGTGGTTGGGCTTTTGTATTCACGCTGATAATAGCATGGGGCATATGGGTTACATTAGCATCTTTTTCCGATAGGCTTAAGGCTGCGTCAATTACTCAAGGGTTTAATCTATACGAACTATGCCAAGTTGGTATGATCCTATTGGTAATGGTATGGTTTTTTACTCTCATTCTAAAATGGAAAAAATGGGGAAAGAAAGTCAAAGAAATTCAGTTATCAATGTAAGATTATTAGAAGCTATCTCAAAAAAATAAGCAAAAACCATTGAGAGCGGCTATAACCCATTGGAATAACAATAAATTTTGAAATATTATATAACCATTTGAAATAATTAAAAAATCTAGACATTCCAGGGGTGGTTATCCGCATAAAAAGCGGGTTTTGTCATGGAAGGAGTCCTCTCCCCAATTTACCTCTGTATGGTCAACCAGAACTTCAGGAATTTAATCAAGATCAGGGCTGTCTATAAAGAGTTTACAGGCACAAATCATAAAGTTTTTAAAAAAGTATTCAAAGGGCTTGCGGGTCATTAAACCCCATCAGATATGCCAACGCTCTAAAATTTCAGCTCTTTTATTCAAATTTAATACCCGGTCAGTTCAATATAGCCCGTCCCTTTTATATTTTTTCCAGTATAGCGAACCGCTCCTTCCCAGTAGGTGGTCATATGGGTATGTTCCTGGTTTGGTATCACAGGAGCGGCCACCAGAAGCAGATGCTCTGAGGGGATGGATATTTCCCAGTTCAGGGGGTAGCGTTTCCCTGTGGCCGGGCTTTGCCAGTAACCGGTGGGGCTTAGCTGAAACTGAGTTTCAGAGAGGATCCGGATCCTGCCGTCGGAATAGGAAAGGCTGCCGAATCCAAATCCGTTGGAAATGCCCTCCTTGTCTCTGACCCGGCACAGCATCAGGCTCCGGCCGTCTTCCAGATGAATCGAGAACCAGTCCCATCCGGCCGTGTTGCTGCTTAAGGCACTGGTGCTCCATTCGTGGTCAAACCAGGATCGGCCCCTGACGGTGTAGACTTTTCCATTGATCTCGACTTTGCCGGAAGTCTTGATATCCGGGAAGGAATAATAATAGGAGGCGTTAAAGGGTTCCGGGCCTTTTCTGCTGAATCCCTTATCCCCCTGGAGGATAGCCGGTTTTTCCGTCAATAAGGTCAGATCAAGACGGATTTTTTCATCAGAGGCGGCAAGGACAAGCCCACTGTCCTTTTCCTTGACCTGCCAGTCATCGATCCAGACCCTGTAAGGAGAACTTTGGGCACCTGCAATGCCAAGGCTTTCCCGGTTTATCCGGTATTTGGAATAAAACCGGCCCGTTTCTGTGTCGGTCACGGCATAATGTGCAAGATACAATTGCCGGGTCCGCCATTTTGAGGGGCCGTTTGCCGGTTCACAGGAAAAGGCATGGCGAAAAAAGGTCAGCTGATATCCAAAGTGCCGGCCTTCAGGAGTTCCAAGATTTCCTGTATAATACCACCATTCAGTTCGGAATGCGTTGTGGGGGCCCAGATCCCGGGGAAATGCAATATCAGCCGGCTCAGATGCAGTTGCAAAGCAATCATTGGGAGGGGTTTCAGACAGTGCTTTCACAATATCGACCCCTTCGGGTTCCGGTGCTCTGCTGCATCCTTCCGTTGCCAGGATAAAAACAAGGACGGCCGTAAAAAATATCCATGCATACGATAAAAAGCGTTTTCCCATAGATCACTCCATGTGCAGGGCTTTGGAGATGTCAGTTTTTCCGGCATTGACGGCAGGGAAAATACCGGCACACAAGGCGGCAAGGCTCGAAAAAACAAGGGCCTGGATAAAAATGCCCGGGCTCAGGACCATATCGTACGACCAGCCAAAGGACCTTTGGTTCACCATATCAATGAGAACCCAGGCCAGAAAAAGGCCAAAGGGAAGGGCGGCTGTCCCTGCGATCAACCCGTTGAAAAAACATTCCGCCAAAAGGAGGTTTCTTGTTTGCCGGGGTTCCGCCCCACAGGCCCGGAGGATGCCAATTTCCCGTGTCCGTTCCAATAAAAGGGACAAAATGGAATTCAGGATACCCGTCAATGCCACAAGGGCAATCAGGAACTGCAGGGCTGCGGTAATGGCAAAGGTCTTGTCAAACACCTCAAGAATGCTTTTTTTGATGGATTCCCCTGAAACCACCTGCACCAGTGAGCCATCCGGGATAAGCGCCCGGATTTTTGTGATCACCGGTTCAACATCGGTTCTGTTATGAAGAAAAAGTTGAAGAGCCGTGATATCGTCATACCCCCAGTACTGTTTCATGGTGTCCCGGCTGACAATGACCCGTCCCCCGCCCATGAAAAAATCCCGGAAAATGCTGGCAACATTAAATTTCACAGGACCGTGAAGGGTTTCCAGAGTCACCTGGGAGCCGGTTTCGGCTTTGACCTGATTTTTCTGGGCAAATATTTCCGTAACAAAAATCCATCCTTCCCGGAGCCGGTCTTCCAGCTGGTTTTTGGGCACCTGTGTCCATGACCATTGTTTAACGGACCGGTCCGAGGCATAGGAAAACAAATGCACCTCTCCCGAGGTCTGGGAATAAACCCTGTGAATATTATAGGCAGACAGATCTGAAATTTCGGGCAGAGACTGAATTTTTTCAATGAGGCCGGGGTCCAGGCCCCTTTCCAGGTTATCGGCGGACGAGACATGAACATGGCCCCCGATATGACCGTCCACCCAGTCCATGATGCAAAGCCTGAAACTGGCTGTCATGATATCAATACCGATGTACACAGCCGTCACCACCATGAGGGATGCCGTCATGACGCTGGTCCGGCTTAAGGACCGGGTAATATTCAGGAGGGCCATCTTGAACATGGCAGGGGCGCGGTTGGCCAAAACTGCCAGGAGCATCCTTACCGAAACAAGAATAAACGCAGGGATGAGAAGGGATGATCCGGCAAAAATCATAAATACATACACATAATCCATGGCCGGATGGTTATGGAATAGGGTCAGAAAACCGGCGGCACTGAGGATCATGACCGCACCGGCCAGGGTCAGACCGGGAATAAAACGTTTCAGTTTTTTTTCCGGGGCGGATCGCTGCATCAGGGTGATGGGGACTGTCCGGGCAGCGTTCAGCGCCGGCAGAAAAGAGGCTGCAAAGGATGCTGCAATGCCGGCCAGAATGCCTTTTAAAAGGGTCTCGGGGGGGACATGGGTCTGGCTCACGGTCAATACAAAATACATGTCTGAAACCGTTGCGGATACCGCCTGAACCGCCCCTTTGCCCAAGACAATGCCGAGTCCCGCACCCAGAAATGACCCGGCCAGGGCATAGACCATGATCTCCAGCATCACCATCCTAAAGATATCCCCATGCACCGCGCCCAAAGCCTTGAGGGTTCCCATGAGTTTTTTGCGGCTGGAAACGGAAAAGGACACGGTATTGTAAATCAGAAAAATCCCCATGAACAGGGCCAGCATGGAAAAGGCGGAAAGACTGGTTTCAAATGAGGATGAGAGGCCCCGCAGGGCTGAGTTCTGCCGGTCGGTGTCCACCAGAAAGACCCCCTGGGGCAGGATGGACCGGATGTTTTCAATCTCGGATTCATTTTCCAGGATCAGATCCAACCTTGTGATCCGGTCTTCCATGCCCATGATTTCCTGGGCCGTGGAGATGTCGGTGAGGATAATGCCGGACAGGGCAGCGCCTGAACCCGGTTCCCGGTCATCCAGAAACCCGATGATCTCTGCCTGAACCTCACGCCGGCCAAAGGATAAGGAAAGGCTGTCATGGAGGTCCAGGCCATGGCTTTTTACAAAGGCTCTGGAAATAAGAACCCCGGCCGGACGGGTTAAAAGTTCCGGGATATCAAAGGCATTCGAACCTTTTGATCCGTCCAAGGACAGCTTTCTGAAGTATTGCTCTGAAAAGGGGTCAACGCCCATGAGGGTCAGGGTCCGGTTGTCCAGCCGGGGCACCTTGACATAGGATGTGATGATTGGTGCAGACCGTTTGATCCCGAGCCGTGTCCGGACATCTGTAAAAAGATCCTGGGGGATTGAAAAAGTGCTGCCCACCACCTGATGGGTGGATGCGGCCGTAAGAAGGGATGCGGAAAGTTCAAAGGAACGGGCAATGCTTTCTTTGGCAATATCAATGGACACCACACCGGCTACTCCCAGGGCAATGCCAAGCACCAGCAGCAGGGTGATGAAGGGCCGTTTTTTGCCCATTCGCAGACTGATCCGGAGGAGTGCCCGGGACATCATGGAATGGCCTGCTCCTTTTGAAGGAGAACAAGGCCCCTATCCCGGACTGCGTAGATATGATCTGCATAGGCCATGGCATCGGCGCTGTGGGTGACCATGATCAGGGTCTTATGGTGCTGCCGGACCAGATCCGTCATGATTTCCAGAATGATTTTGCCGGTTTCCACATCCAGGTTCCCCGTGGGTTCATCGGCCAACAGAATTTCCGGATTATTGACCAGGGCCCTCACGATGGCCACCCGCTGCTGTTCACCCCCGGATAATCGGTCCGGAGTATCGTTTTTGCGATCCAGGAGCCCCACCGCTTTTAAAAGGGTGTGGGCAGAGTCCAGATATTTTGATTTGGGGGCGTTGTCCAGTTCTGAAATCAGGGTCACATTTTCAAGGACCGTCAATACAGGAATAAGATTGAACGACTGGTAGACAAATCCGATATGCTGCCGCCGGAAAATGGTTCTTTCGGTATCTTCCATCCCGGAAATGACAGTATCGCCGATATGGATACTGCCGCGGTCCGGCAGGTCAATCCCGCTGATCAGGTTCAAGAGCGAGCTCTTGCCCACCCCGCTTTTTCCGATGATCACCGATATGCTGCCAAAGGGGAACCGGGCGGTCATATCCTTAAACACAACCTGCTTTTCACTGGTTTCGCCGTAAGTTTTATCAATATTTGAAAGCCTGATTTCCATCATCACCTTCTCCCGAACGGGTATTGGGTTTTTCAAACCATCCCTGTCAATGATCCCGCTTGAATCTAATTTCGCAATTTCAGTTCAAGGGGATGGGGGTTTAAATAAGTCTGAACCTTGAGCCAGGGCTGGTCATATTTCATCACATAATGGCGGATCAGGGTAATGGGCACAATGAGCGGAACATAGCCGGATCCGTATTGATCGATGGTGGAGATCAGTTCCTGTTTTTCAAAGGCAGTCAGGTTTTTTTTAAAAAAGCCCAGCATATGCTGGAGCACATTGATATTTTTCTTCAAGGTGGTCTTAATGCTTAATGCCTTGAGCAAAAGGCCTTCATATTCGTCAAACAATTGATCCAGGGGGTGCTGTTTGCCCAGGGCAACCTGTTTTCCCATATTTTTGTAGTGCTCATGGCTGTGGGAGAGAATCAGGTATTTGTTTTTGGTATGAAACTCCACCAGGCCCCCAAGGGTTTTATTTTCGGCCAGCAGCTCCCGCCACCGTTTCAGGGTAAAGATGCTTTCGATGAAATTTTCCCTTAGTTTCGGATCATTGAGCCGTCCGTCCTCTTCCACCGGTATTCTGGGGAATCTTTTCGTAAAGGCCCGGGCAAAGAGTCCGCTGCCGGTATGTTTGGTGCTTCCGTCGGTCTGATACACCTTGATCCGGTATAGGCCGGAACTGGGGGATTTGGCCTTGAAAATAAACCCGCAGAGGTTTTCCTGCTCAAGGGCCTCCAATTTGATTTTCATCCAGTTCTGCATCTGAAAGGTTTTGTCGATGCCTGTTTTTTGGGTGACCAGTCTTGGATGATCCGGATCTCCCACCAGCCGAACTGCTTCCCGGGGAATGGGCATACCGGATTCCACTTCCGGGCAGACCGGGATATACTGGGTAAACCTTCCCAAGGTATCGGTTAAAAACCGGTCATGGCTGTGACCGCCGTCATATCGAACATTATTGCCCAGAAGGCAGGAACTGATACCGATCTTAATGGGGCTGAGCATGAGGCCTCCTCTAAAAAGAATGATGGTGTGCGTCAATGGATGGTAATGGATTGATTAAGCTTTTTCAACCTGAATAAAATAGTTTTTATGGTTTGTTTCAGATGCATTTGTTAAAATACCCCTTAAATACTTTGGATGGAAGGCCGATCCGGTTTTGAAAGCTGAAGGTCATAAAGGATGAACTATGTCATTACAAAAAGATAAACCTGTCTTGGTCACCGGTGCCACCGGCTATGTGGCCGGACGCCTGATTCCCTTGCTGCTCGCATCCGGTTACCGGGTCAGGGCCATGGGACGTTCCAGAGAAAAAATGGCCGGCCGTCCCTGGGCCCAGGATTCCAAGGTTGAACTGGTCAAAGGCGACATCAGTGATGCAGCCTCCCTGCGACAGGCCATAAAAGGATGTAGCACCATTTATTACCTCGTCCATTCCATGATATCACAGAAAGGCAGATACCGGGATGCAGACCGGATCGGCGCAGAAAATCTGGTGCAGGCTGCTGCCCATGAAAAGGCGGAGCATATTATTTATCTCGGGGGCCTTGGCGATATTCACCACAAAAATATCAGCCGGCACCTGGTGTCCCGGAATGAGGTCGGCCGGATTCTGCTGGAAGGCCCTGTCCCTGCAACAGTTCTGCGGGCCGCCATGATCCTGGGGTCGGGAAGTGCCAGTTTCGAAATTTTAAGATATCTGGCCGAACGGCTTCCCCTCATGGTTACGCCCAAATGGGTCAGCATGCCCACCCAGCCCATTGCTATTACCAATATTCTCGGATATTTGAAAGGGTGTCTGGAGCATCCTGAAACCAGGGGAAAATCCTTTGACATCGGCGGGCCGGATGTGGTGGCCTACCGGGATCTGTTCCGGATCTTTGCCGAAGAAGCCGGACTGCCCAAACCCGTCATGATCCCGGTGCCGGTCCTGACCCCCCGGTTGAGCTCTTTGTGGATTCATCTGGTGACCCCGGTGCCGGTTTCCATTGCAAGGCCCCTGGCAGAAGGTCTGAGCCTTCCCACGGTATGCATGGAAAATACCATTCAGCAGATTATCCCCCAGGACTTGATCACTTGCCGGGAGGCCATCCGGCGGGCTTTGGACCGGGTCCGGCAGGAACAGGTGGATACCTGCTGGAATGATGCAGGCGCCCTCATCTATCCTGAGTGGACCCATTTCGGAGATGCGGATTTTTCAGGCGGAACCCTTCTTAAATGTGGCTACCGAGCAGAAATCAAGGGAGGCGCCAAGGATCTGTGGCCGTTTATTGAACAGATCGGCGGTGAAACAGGCTATTATGCAGCAGATCTCTTATGGAAAATCCGGGGAGTCCTGGATGTGTTTTCCGGAGGGCCGGGTTTAAAAAGGGGAAGGCGGTCGAAAAAAAATCTTCAGGTGGGAGATGCCCTGGATTTCTGGCGGGTTCTGGAGATGGAAAAACCATACCGGCTTCTGCTCCTGGCAGAAATGAAAACCCCTGGCGAAGCCCTGCTGGAAATTAATCTGAACCCCATCAACGATGACCGGTGCGAGTTTATCCTTTATTCCCGTTTTCTGCCCAAAGGATTATTCGGCATGGCCTACTGGTATTTACTCTATCCCTTTCGCCAATATGTTTTTGTCAATATGCTCAACGGAATTGTAAATGCTTCTGGTGCTGAACTGGTAAGCCGCCCTCAGCGGTTTACGCCTAAAATCAGCAGATCCTGCCACCTTCCGGAAAACAAGGGATCATAACAAAGGAAAACTTATGGATACATCTAAAAATAAAACACTGGATCAGATAAGAAGTCTGTTTAACTCCCAGGACACCGCCGTGTTGGCCACCCAAAAAAATGATCAGCCTTATGCCAGTCTGGTGTTTTTTGCTGCGACGCCTGATCTGAAAGAAATTGTTTTTTTGACTCCCAATACCACACGCAAATACGACCACCTGATCCATAACCCCAAGGTGGCTGTTTTGATCAATAATGCCACCAATCAAGCCAAAGATATTGACATTGCATCATCGGTCACGGCCATAGGAACCGCTGCAACCCTTGAATATAAGAATAACCGGTATCTGGACCTATATCTTAACCGCCACCCCCATCTTAAAGTTTTTTCAGACCTGCCCACAACAGCCCTGGTCTGTATTACCGTGGACCGGTATGTTCTGGTCAATCAGTTCCAGAACGTTGTGGATTTGGAATTATTTTAAATGAATCTTGACTAACAGGGAAAGTCTGAGGTACTCGCTATGCTAAAACCCGGAGCATGTCTTGGATGTAGTCCTCTCCTCAATTCCCCTTGGATTGACCAGACAAAACTTCAGAAATTTTATCAAGATTTGATCTGGTATTATTGATATCTTGAGTGTCTTCTGGAGGTTAACCATTGGATAATATTGAGTCAAGTCAATCGCTTCATCAACGTTTTAATATCAAAAAAACCTTAACCATAATCCAGTAATAAAATTTTGTTCATCATTTGGCATCCCAAGATTCTAATACAAATAGGGCCATAGTATGCGCAGAGTGAACTGCAAGACGAGCATGTCTTGGCGTCATTTTATAAACTTTTTTACCTGCACCATGAGCAGAACTACCATGAGTTCTCAAAGCACCAATCCCCCCTATAACCCCTGCGAGGCTACTAAGGATTTCTTTTAAATCTCTATCCTCTACACTGTTTGGATTAAAATTAAGATTGTCTCGTACTACTGACCATAAAGGTTTTAGATCTTTCTTGTTTGGTATTTCAAGATTTTCTTCCTCAATGAAAATTTTGAATATCGATTCGAGGATGTTACATGCTGCGGAGATAGCCTCTCTTGGATTGCTTTCGATGTTTGAAATTGCCCGCTCAAACTCTATGTCAATACTTTCGATATTGCGCTTTCGTATTTCTTCTTCAAGACTTATTACAGGCGTTGAAAATGATCCAATAATCTTGCCCTTTCTCAGATATCTTAGGTTTGCTTTTTCAAGTGCACTTTTCAATCTATTCACTTGTTTCTCTTTCTCTTCATCAAAGCCATAAGGGTGGCCTGGTTCTTCCTCGAGATATCCTTCAATTATGAGACCTAAAACATCCATAGGATTAATATCAGGATCTTTGTTAGTTCTTCTTAGCCATTCTAAAGCTTTCGCATGCTTGCTTTCTGGTGGTGGATCGCCTGGTGCACCTGCGTGCATGAAAAGGCTGTCCAATGTAGCATGAGTTTCATATTTTGAGACTAATTCTGATACTATGGCTATAATTGCTGCTGGAATTGTCTTGTTCATATCGAGATTCGCTCCAATTCATGATTGGAAAACTTTTATAAAAAGAATAAGGCTAACTCCTTAATTCATTATCTTATCTCGAAGCGATTGATAAGAATCGATCACATCATACTTAATATCCGCATGTCCCAGTGCCTCAAAGTGCTTTTTTGCATAACTGATTTTTTTCTGTTCAATCTCTTTCAGTTGCAGAGTTTCCATACTTCCTTTTGTTTCAGCAATGAAATACACATATTTAAATTTGTCTGTATCAAAAACAATTGCCCAGTCCGGATTATAATTTCCAAGAGGGGTGGGAATTTTAAACCCATTGGGAAGTTTTGCATAAACGAGAACTTCTTCGCATTCGAGATCAGCAGCAAATTTTCTTTCAATATCTGAACCTGTTTTGACATAATCATGCACATGCTTTTTGACCTTCGAGATGTTACTGGCAAGGGAACCTTTAAAGTTATTGATTGTAAAAATGCTGTCATCATATATCTTATCTGTTTTTGAATAGACAATGTTGTTAATGAGCATTGCAGCTTTCTCATTATTGATAATATTGGAAACACCTTGAATAAAACTCTCAGGATTTACTCTAAAATTGTGAAAAGTATCTTGTCTTATATCCTGCAATATTTTCACAATAGTTTTTCGGGTCAGATTTGTCTCTTTGGCAATTTCCGCTACAAGATCATACTTCAATGAACCCAGCAGGGATTCAGCTCTTTCGGTAACACTCTTTTCTTTCTTCATGCTTTCGCCGGACTTGAGTGTCACCTCATCAATTTTGTCTTGCTGTTCACCGGATGTAATATTTATCAATATCTTTTTAACGGTTAGATTGTCATTAATTGCTTTAACGCATTTTTCTACAAGCTCTTGGCTTGCAAAATCAACCTCATAAACTGTTTTGACCTTAATCTTCTTCCACAGGTCCTGAAACTCTTTTTTTGCAAAATTTTCGTTGGGTTTAAGAATCGCCTCATTAATATTGTTGGCATTTTCATTTTCTGCTGCTTTGAAGTTTGCTGTTGTATAGATACCGGTCATAAGTTCCGAGACGCATCTTTCAAAACCTTTCAGCTTGTCAGGAACGGAATAGGTTTTGTTCTCAACATCTTTGATAAAAGTTTCAGTGATATGGTAATTATTATCCAGATAGCCCTTCATTTTCATATCGAAAATCAGATCCATAGATGTCTGGCTGTCAAAGACAAACTTCTCACCCTTTTCGTTTTGAATAACCCGATTGTTTAATACTTCAGTAGTAAGGATAACTGGCCGTTCCGAAAGTGATTCGACAATCTCGTTCTGCAATGCTTTGGCAAAGGAATCATAGGATTCACTGGCAACTACGGTAAGTTTATTCACATCAAAGAAATCGCTATCCAATACCGATAAATCCATTCGCTCGCCCTGGGAATTTACGCAGATACGCAGACCACGGCCAATTTCCTGCCGTTTACTTATTTCCGACTGGCTGTGTTTCAGGGTGCAAATCTGAAATACATTGGGATTATCCCAGCCTTCACGAAGCGCAGAATGAGAGAATATAAAACGAGTTGGTTCCTTTAGATCAAGAAGTATTTCCTTCTTCTTCATGATGAGGTCATAGGCGCTCACATCATCACTGCCGCTTTCGCCGCGTTTTTCTTTGGAGTCTATAAACAGCCCTTTTTTATCAACGGAGAAGTATCCTTTGTGAATATCTTCGACACTAAATTTATTAAGATAGTCGTTGTACTCTGGTTCAAAAAGACTCAGCTCACTAATTGCCTGGCAGTATTCATCTTCAAAAACCTTGGCGTAAATGCCTTTCTGGTCTGGGCTTGAATAATCACGGTATTTTACCACTTCATCAATAAAGAAAAGGGATAACACTTTGATGCCCTTTTGAAACATGATCCGTTCTTTTTCTATATGCGATTTGATCGTTTCACGAATCTGAATACGGCGCACATGCTCTTCATCCACATCTCCGGCAGCCTGCCCGACAGATAGTATCACTCCGTTGGTGAATGACACGGCATTAGTGAGACCGTTAATTTCCTTTACTAAAAAGCCTTTGTACTGCTTCAGTTCATTGGAGAATATATACAGGTCATCTTTTTCCTTGATTTGTCTGATTTTCTTCTGGATTCCATTCGCCTGTTTAACTTCAAGCTCCACATACGCAACCGGAAATTGATTGGTACTGATTTGGATTCTATCTAAAAACAAATAGCTGTTAGTTCCGCTGTTGCCGACAACCTCAATCCCTTTCACACTAATTTTTTTCACCAGTTTCTGGTTATAGGCATCAATGGCATCCAGCCGATAAATTTTGTTGAAGTCCCTTTTGTGAGTTGCTGAATAACGCAGAGTACAAAGTTGATTAAACTCTCTATCAGTAAATATCTTTTCTGCCTTGTCGCCAAATCGTTGCGGTTCATCAATAATAAGAATCGGTCTGGCTCTTTTGATAATATCAATAGGTCGTTCACTTTGCAGGGTATCCAGTTTTTGATAAATTTTCCTGGACTCTTTGCTCGTGGTGGCAAATGCCTGATAGTTCATGATAATCACTTCGATATTGGCAGTGACAGCAAAGCTCTTGATGTTGATCAGGTTGGATTTGTTCTGTGTATTGTAAATGGAAAAGCGGATTTTTTTACCGTAAAACTCCTGAAAATGGTCGGCGGTAATTTCTAAAGATTTATGCACCCCTTCCCGGATAGCAACCGAGGGCACCATGATAATGAACTTGTTCCAGCCGTAATGCTTGTTAAGTTCATACATGGTTTTGGTATAGACATAGGTTTTACCGGTTCCGGTTTCCATTTCAGTGGTAAAGTTGAGTCCATCGAGTTTGCTGAGAGTTTTTAAACCCTGCTCTTTTTGCAAGGTTTGCACATTCTTTAGAATATCACTCTCGGTTATTTCTATCTTTTTGTTGGAGAAAATCTCTTCTACTTTTACCTCTGTTCCGAAAAGTCCATGGTCGAGAGTTTCTCTGCCGATAACTTCTTTTCTAAGGCCCTTACTTTGCCCTTCAAAGCAGCGAACTACCGCCATGGTGGCGTCGGTCTGGTAGGGTTGTTGCTTGAATATCAGCTTCATATTATATCACCGTCACTTTAGTTTCCGGTGAAAGCCGTTTAAAGCGTTCTTCCAAATTGATACGGTCTTTGTCATCTTTAAAGCTATCATCCTTGAAGACAACTTTTAAGGGCTTGAGGTCGGAGATGATGTCAATGATCTTGAAGTCGATATCTTTGTCAAAACAGGCGACCAGAGAGTTAGTCTGGACGATATACACCGTATTATCAAGAATTTTTTTTGCTTCGATTGGCAGGGTGAGTTCAAGACCGAGATCGAGAATAACCTGGGTAAGCAGGTCTTCCGGGGTGCGGTCTTCTTTGATGTTGCTTTCCAACCCGGGCAATAGGTGCTGTGTTAGTTCGTTGGGGTGGTAGAAAACATCATTCATGTTGGTGGAGTCGGTTTTGTAAACACGGAAGCCAAAATCTATTTCAGATACGTTATTATCACTTCTCATTTCCTCTTGAATTGTTTTTGATGACCTACGAATTCTTTCTTTGCCGAGTTCTGTTAATAGGTGAGGGCGTTTAATTTCATCTAAAAAGCTAATTAGTTCTTGGATATCTTTTTTTGTATCTCCTGTAACTTTTGTCAGTGTATTGTCTAAATCCTCAGGAAATTGAACCATGATAAACTTTCGTTTACCTTTATCATGAAAATTTGTTTCAATAACAGAATGAGCTGTTGTTGAAGACCCGCTGAAAAAATCAAGAATTAAATCATCATCTTTTGTAACCATTTTTATTATTCTATTTAATAATTTTAATGGCTTTTTACCATTATTATATTTTACGCCACCTTCCTCTGCAATACCTCCAGTAGTTTTAATATCCTGCCAAAAATCGCATGGATTTTTTGAAATATTAGAATCTGCAAATATGACCTGAATTCGGGGTGTTTTTGTCTCTTGATTAAAATCAGTTATATAGTAATACAATAAACCTGCGGGTGATAATGTTGCCGCAATATCAGATTTTGGAAGGCTATCTAATCTTTTTACTATATTGGCTACACTTGATGAACCCGCTGTTTTTATTATTCTGTATACATTTTCAAATTTCCAACTTTCAATAGCTGATTCCTCTATTTGCAATTCATTGATTTTATCATTTAATGATTTTTTTTTACATAAAGATAAAATATTGTTAACCTCATTGATATCATCATTTGACAATTCTTCCTTTTCTTCATATTCAATGAGCTTTTTTCTCATATCTAATGTCATATTTTCAATAAATATATTGCTCTCTTTATCCCAAACATCAACTTTATATTTATCAATAAAATAGAAGCCTTTAAAATTATTTTTTTTATAGAATAATATGTATTCCTTAATCTTTGGGAATCTTTTCTTTTGATGATTCATTTTCACACCCGAAGCTTCACTCATCTTGACCGCTATACAATTAATAAAATTCTCTTCCCCGAAAATCTCATCACAAATCTTCCTCAAATTAGCCACTTCATTATCATCAATGCTGATAAAAATTACTCCATCATCCCTCAACAAATCCCTTGCAACAATAAGCCTTTCATACATCATACTCAGCCAATCAGAATGAAACCTTCCATTACTATCCGTATTCCTAAAAAGCTTCCCACCATCTTCATCCATCGTCCCCAAATCCTCTTCATACTCTTCTCTACTTTTAGCAAAATTATCTTTATATATAAAATCATTCCCCGTATTATACGGTGGGTCAATGTAAATCATCTTGATCTTACCCAGATAACTCTCCTGCAAAATCTTCAGCACTTCAAAGTTATCCCCTTCGATATACAGGTTTTCTGTGGTGTCAAAATTAACACTCTCTTCCCGGCAAGGTCTTAGCGTTTTAGTTATAGGCGTATTGGCTTTTAATAGCGATGCCTTTTTCCCCGGCCAGTCGAGGCGGTAGCGTTCGTTGTCGTCTTCCACCAGATTTTTCGATAACGCCTGTTTTAGCAGATCAAAATCCACTGCTTTTTTCACGGCTCCGTTTTCGTCCCGTGTTTCGGTAATGACATTGGGGAACAACGCCCCGATCTGCTCTATATTTTTATCAGTTAAATCCGGTGTACTCATTTTCAGTTTTTCCATTATTCTAAGTCCCCTTTTATTTCTTTGAGCAAAGCTTTTTTCTTCAGCAAAATCTTATTTATCTCAACCTTGCGGTTAAATTGTTTTTCTTTAGAAATCCTGTTTTTCAATACGGTAATTTCTTTTTCCAACGTTTTGATTTGATTATCAGTAATAATAACTTCATCAAAACTGCTTTTGTTTTGGGCCTCACCTTGTATGAATGCTTTGACTAATTTCTGATATACCTTCTCCAAATCAATGCCGGTAAAATCAAACACTACATTTTCATTCCAGCCAGAAAAATAATAGTTCTCAACACTGGTATTTTCTTTTAAAGTTATCCCATACGCCACATTATCCATATACACAAAACGATATAAAATCTGGTAGGGGATGCTTTTATCAATAACCTTCAATACATTTTTAGGAATAATTTGATCTTTCAGTTCTATTTCAAAAATCTGTATCTCGGTAACCGTATCTGTTTTGGCAATACCGATAGTACTTTCTGCAAGTTTAAACTTCCAAGTGATTTTCTGTATTTTATCAATAAATTCTTTTTGCAGCTTTGAATTGAGAGTTGTTCTTTCATAAAATTTGGTTTTTGCAATAAACTTATTTACAAAAGCCTCTTTCGGAAGTTTCAATTCACCGCTCATACTTATTTCACAACCACAAAAGTCAGCAGTTCAAAGTCTTCAAGGCCTTTAATATTGTTCATCAGAGCTGTAGTACCACCAGCAGTAAAAAGACTATCTACATCACTTTCATCTTTCACATTAAGCACTGCTTCAATAGATATGTTAAGAAGTCCGGAATATTTCGACATATTTTTGCCGTCATCAGTTTCTTCATTAAACAGTTCGTACACCTCTTTTAACGGGTCGGCCTTTCCCTTACACAAGGTACGGAGAATATCCAATGTGTTTTTAACATTCAGATGGTTTGAAATCACCGTACCTTCAGCTTTGATATATACCAGATAAAACGGATGGAGCTGATTGGTTTTATCAATATTGACTTCATTATTGATATTCTTCAGAACGAAGATAACACCTTCTTCAATTCCTCTTTCTATGTCTTTCTTGCAGACAGTGTGCATACCATTTGCAACATTATCAAGAGTTCCATTTTCTTTAATGTAGTTTACCAGATCCATGCGGAAGTCATTCAAACCCAAATCCGTTATTGATACGCCTGAACCCATATCCTCAATATCAACAACCTCTTCCTGTAGCTTTTCAAGCTGTTTTTTTCTAAAAAGCAAATCGGAGGATTTATTGGTAAGCACATTATCTTCACCGGTAGCAGTAGCGTCCACCATGAACATTTTACTTTCGACTCTGTTTTTAAGATTGATATAATCGTCAAGGGAAAGCTGGGGCCAGAAGTTAATGAGCTGAATATCTTTATTGATTGACCCGATCCTATCTATACGGCCAAACCGCTGGATAATCCGGACCGGATTCCAGTGGATATCATAATTGATAAGCATATCACAATCCTGAAGGTTTTGCCCCTCGGAAATACAGTCTGTTGCAAGCAGAATATCAATTTCCAGTGCCTCTTTATTTCGGCGTTCTTTAGAGCGGGGCGAGAAATTAATAAGGAGGTTGTTAAAACTGTTATCAATTTTCAGGGTGTTCTGATTATTATCGGAGCCGGTAATCTTGGCGGTTGCCAGATTATGTGCTTTTTTATTATAGTTAGCAAGGTTGTCATAGAGATAGTTCACCGTATCGGCAAAGGCACTAAAAACCAGCACCTTTCTATTCCCATGGTTAATAGGATTACTCAGCTTGTTTTTAATAAATGTTTTTAAATCTCTGAGTTTTGTATCATGCTCAGGTGTCACCTTTGCCATTTCTTTGAGTATATCTTTGGCAACAGTAATATCTGCCTCCAAATCCTGTTTCCAGCCGCTTGTATTCATATCAGCAAGTTTGACCCGGACTTTACCCCCCACGCTCATTTCGTCACTTAACCAGTCATCACTTTCTGCATCTAAATCAATATCATTAAGTTGTGTAGATTCAGCAAATCCTTCCACGCCATTTTTTTCAAAGGTCTTAATTATCGTGATAGTGTTTTCATTCGCTTTAATAAATTTGCCGAGTGTAATACGAAAAGAATCAACAGAGCTTTCCAGGCGTTTAAGCAAATTTACCCGCATAAGCGTTTGCAGGCTTTTTTCACGGTGGGATTGTTTAAAGCTTACTTTCTCGCTGATATTGGTGTCGTATAAATCGCTGTAGAACTGGCGCTTACTATCAAGGATATATTCAGTTGGGGAATAAATAGCCAGGTTCAGCTTTGAGAGTTCTTTGTAAAGCTCCGAAATTTCAATAAAGCCTTCAAGGTCAGTAATATCTGCATGATGGGTAATCGGTTTCAAACGGTTTGGGAACTTTCCTATTTTATTGATATCATAATATTTTTCTATATGTTTTCTGCTTCTGGCTATAGTGACACTGTCAAGCAATTTGAAAAAATCAAAATTAGCGTTGAGGCTGGCAAGAAGTGTCTGACTGTTTCGTTCTTCAATGGGCAATTTAGCCCAGTCGTTAAATATTTTTTGAGCATTTGATAATATTAATTCAACGGATTTTTCAGTACCCATTTTATCATCCGCTTTGTTCGTATCCCCTTCACAAGCCAGGGCAATCTGGTTTTTTAAGTCAGTAAACCGATTATTGACCGGCGTAGCAGAAAGCATGAGTACTTTTGTTTTGACCCCCTTTTTCATGACATCATTGAGAAGTTTTTGATATCGAGTTACCCGGTCTTTACGGGGATCGTTATTTCGGAAGTTATGGGATTCATCGATAACCACAAGGTCATAGTTCCCCCAGTTTATACGCGATAAATCAACCCCATTGGATTCTCCCTTTTCTCGCGATAAATCGGTATGATATAGAACATCATAATTAAGACGATCTTGAATCAGAGAGTTATCTTCGTAATTATTTAAAAAGGTCTGCCAGTTATCCCCCAGCTTTTTAGGACAAAGCACCAAAATCGAACGGTTGCGTTCTTGGTAGTATTTTATAACACCTAATGCGCTGAATGTCTTGCCGAGACCGACACTGTCGGCAAGTATACAACCATTATGCCGCTCCAGTTTATTGATAATGCCGAGTACCGCATCCCGTTGAAAATCATAGAGTTTATTCCAGATCATCGATTCTTTAAAACCAGTTTTCTCATTTGCCAATTCATCATCAGAGATATCTTCAAGAAATTCATCAAAGATATTGAAAAGGGTTAAGTAATAGATAAACTCCGGAGAATTTTCTTTATAGAGGTTGGCAATATAATCGGTAACATCAGCAGTAACATCCTTTAAAACCTTTTCATCATTCCATATTTCATTAAAATTCTGTATGTATTGCCTGGTTGTTTCAAAGTCATCTGTTTTGATTATCTGATGGAGTATGGAATTATCTTTTTCATAACCGAAACCCGCACTACTAAACTCGTTTATGCCCATATACACGTAACTGTTCTCTTTATTTATAAGCGTAATATGTGGCTGTATATATTTATTTCCTGTATTGGTTTTGAATGCAACCTTCTGTTCTATCCACTTTTTGCATTCTTTTGCAATTGCCCTGCCTTTAAGTTCATTTTTTAGATTAATTTCAAATTCAGTTCCGCTAATTGCTTTTTGTATAAAACTGGAATTAATTTGAAACTCTTTCCGTTCTCTGTTTTTCTTGTCGAGTTCTATAAAGGTAGGGTCGGTAAAAATGAAGTTTAACTTATCGATTTTTTTAAGTTCTACTTTAAGAGCTTCAAAGCCATAAATAGAAAAAATACCGGCAGCAACCTGGAGTTTGCTTTCTCTACTGATATCCTTTTTGAAATCATCACCAACTTTGTCTGTTTTGTTATTAAAGCTCTGTATCATATTCAGTACCCATTTCTCTCTTCAAAAACTTTCTTTTGCAAAATATGGGCGTTGGCATTCTTAACGGTCAAGTTTTTATTGATTTTTAAAACATAACAAGTAGCTAACCGGTTGTCCCCATATCACCCTGAATATTGATAATTAACCGTATATCCTTAAAAACTGTGGCATACCGACCATTAATAAAATTCAGATAAGATTGCATATCACCATCTCTGAAACCAGTAAAGTCATTTCAAATATACTTTGGTGGAGATATAATTGATTCAAAAACAATCTTCAAAATGATGTTAATTTGGAGGTAGAAATTTAACGGCAACCAATTTGATACGGTGCGGACTTTATCTATACATCCCCTACCCAAACGAGGCATTCAGAGATCCGGACTATTATTAAAAGTCCGGGGTTTTTAAACTGTAGCCCAAACATTTTCCGGCAAAATAGAATCTCATCCTTCGATATGGTGATGTCTGATTTAATATGATATGATAGCCAGGTAAATCTAACCATAAGGAAGGCCAATGTCTGAGATAACAAAACCCTGGAAACTAGCAGAAAAATCAATGAAAAATAATCAAATACAACCCTCCTCCAGGCAGTCTCATCCTTTTCTGGCCCAGGACCCTGAAGCTGAGGTAGGTCAGTTCTATAACCTGCCTGTAAAGAATTTCTCCGATTACGGGGTCTATTTAAGCTTTGGACGGGATCGGGTGCTGTTGCCAAATAAATATGTGCCCAAAAACATTGCCGTGGGCAAGAAGATACGGGTCTTTATCTACGCCGACTCCGAGGACCGGCCCGTGGCCACTACTCTGGAACCGGCAGGTGTGGTTGGGGAAATTGTCGCCCTCAGAGTTAAGGACACGGCGGCGTTCGGCATCTTCATGGACTGGGGTCTGGAAAAAGACCTTCTGGTCCCCCGCAGCGAACAAGAGGGACGGATGGAACCTGGAGAAACCCATCTGGTGAAGATCTGTTTGGACAAATCCACCCACCGGATCTACGGGTCCACCCTGATGGCGGAACTCTGCCCCGGGGATGCCCGGAGCCTTGCTTCGGGAATGGCAGTGGATCTTATCATACACAGCATAACCACTATCGGCTATCCTGCTCTCATCAACCACACCTGCTTAGGCATGCTTTATAAAAACGAAACCTTTGAAGACCTGTCCATCGGTGACCGATACCGGGGATATGTCCTCCGGATCCGAGAGGACGGCAAGGTGGATCTGACCCTGAAACAGCCAGGGTATGCCTCGGTTGAAGGCTCGGCCCTGAAGATCCTGGAGATCCTGGAAGCCAATGACGGATTCAGCCCCTGTCACGACAAAAGCCGCCCTGAAGACATTCAAGCCGCATTTTCCATGAGCAAAAAGGAATTCAAGCGGGCCTTGGGCAGTCTTTACAAACAGGGGCGTATTACCCTGCACAAGGCTGACGGGATCCGCCTGAAATTATTAAAAGGAGAAACTCATGACGGAATTTAAGAATGTGACCATCATTAAAAAGGCAAATGTGTATTTTGACGGTAAGGTGACCAGCCGGACGGTTGTATTTGCGGACGGTTCAAAAAAGACCCTGGGAATCATGCTTCCCGGCGAATATGAGTTCAATACGGATGCAAAGGAAATCATGGAGATTCTTTCCGGGGATCTGGATGTGTCCCTGCCGGGGAAAGATGGTTGGCAAAAGATCAGGGGCGGGGAGTCTTTTGAAGTCCCGGCCAAATCAAAATTCGGGCTCAGGGTCCGCGAAATTACAGATTATTGCTGCTCTTTTATTGCATGACCAGCGTGACTGATATTTATTTTAATTTTAGAGAATAAAAGGAGAAGGAAGAATGAAAAAGAGGCTCATGGTGTTTTTGCTATTGTCCTTTCTGATGGCTGGAACGGCTATTGGCACGGACGTCCCGAATGTGGTGAAGAACCCTAATCTGGTAAAACCCCCGGTTGCAGTGAAAGTCCCAAATCTGGCGAAGGTCCCGAATGTGGTGGGACTTCCGGAACCGCAGGCCAGGGCTACCCTGGAACAGGCCGGGTTTTATGAAGATGAGAAACGTCCACAAACCGGGCCAGATGATGATTGTCATAAAAACAAAGGGCTTGTCGTAAGACAGGACCCGGCTGCCGGTTCGATGGTTGCCCCCCATTCTAAAGTAAAGCTGGCATGGTGTAATTGAGAATAAGCATTCTGTGGTGGAGAGAGTGAATGACCGATATTAAGTGAATATGAAAGTTGGAGACCTGCCAGGGCCATGGATACCGATTTAAAAGAGAAACTCGATTGTCTTTATTCAACCTATAATCAAAAACAGTTTGTGAATCCTGATCCTCTGGTGTTTCTGTATGATTACGAGGATAAAAAGGACCGCGAGATTGTGGGACTGGTTGCCTCCTGCCTTGCCTATGGCCGGGTGGAGATGATCCTGAAAACCGTGGGTCATGTCCTTGAAAAATTATTGCCCTCACCTTATGCCTACATCCTTAGTCGGGCCCGGAAAGATATGGCCAAAGATTTTCAGGGATTTAAATACCGGTTTGCCCATGAAGGTCATCTTGTTAACTTGCTATGGGGAATCCGGCAGGTTTTGGATGAATTTTCCTCCCTTGAAAATTGTTTTTATCAGGGGTGGTCCTTAAAGGATAAGACGGTTCTTAAAGGTCTTTCCTTTCTTTCCCGGCAGTTTGACAGGGGCCATGCAGTCGGGCATCTTCTGGCAGACCCGGAAAAAAAGAGCGCCTGCAAGCGAAGCCATCTGTTTTTGAGGTGGATGATCCGGCAGGATGCGGTTGACCCGGGTGGATGGGAAAAGGCAAGCCCGGCTCAATTGATTATTCCCCTGGACACCCATATGCATAAGGCAGGCATCATGCTCGGGGTTACCCGGCGCAAAAATGCAGATCTGAAAACCGCACTCGAAATTACGGACGGGTTCAGGAAAATTTCAAAGGATGACCCGGTAAAATATGATTTTTGTCTCACCCGGTTCGGCATCAGAAGGGAAATGAGCATGGACGGCTTAAGACAGGTGGTCTGCTGTTGACGAATGCGGATTTTATGCTGCCGCCTCTGGTAGCGGGAACCCTGATCAAAAGGTACAAGCGGTTTCTGGCAGACGTCATCCTTGAAACCGGTGAAACCGTTACGGCCCATTGCCCCAATTCAGGGTCCATGAAAGGGTGTGCAATCCCCGGATCATTGGTTTTTCTTTCCCAAAGTGACAACCCCAAACGCAAATACCGCTATACATGGGAACTGGTTCAGGTGCCCGGAACCCTTATCGGCATCAATACCCAAGTGCCCAATGCATTTGTAAAGCAATATATTGAAAAAAATCTCATCCCTGAACTTTCCGGCTATGACCGGGTGACCGGGGAAGTCAAAACCAGCACCCACACCCGGCTGGACCTGGTTCTTGAGAAAATGGGAAACCCTGAAAACAGGGGGGGTCAGAAATGCTTTGTGGAGATCAAAAACTGCACCCTGGTGGAAGAGGGCGTGGCCATGTTCCCAGACGCCGTCACCCAAAGGGGCCAAAAACATCTGGAAGAGCTTGAAAATCTTGCTGCCCTCGGTCACAGGGCCGTCATCTTTTTTCTGATTCAGCGGATGGATGCAAAAGGGTTCGCACCTGCGGATAAGATTGACAGTGCCTATGGCGAGAAACTCAGGAAAGCCTTTCAGAACGGGGTGGAGATCATGGCCTGGGATACGGTCATCAATCCCCGGCATATCCGTATCCGGCGCCCACTTCCCATTTGGCTATGAATGCTTTTTTTGATTGACAAAAACCAGCATCATGCCTTAACAAATTGATCAGAATGGAAAAGCCAATAACAAAAACCGGAATTCTTTTGATTGTTCTTTCAAGTCTCGCAGGTTTATCCTTGGCAATACTTGCAGCCAATAACGCCCTCAATGCCTACAAAACAAAGCACTGGCCAACCGCCACAGGAACAATTGTCATATCAGAGGTGGTAAAAAGCTCAAGGTATGTTCCCAGAATCGTATTCTCCTATGCAATTGACTCTGTTGAGTATTCTTCTGAAAAAGTCGGGCTGACAAATTATGCTCAATACAAAAAAAAGGAGGATGCCCAAAAAGAAGCCGGCAGATATCCTGTAAATACAAAGGTTAAGGTCTATTACAACCCGGACAATGCAGAGGAAGCCATTTTAAAACCCGGGATCAAGGGTGAACATCTTTTTATGTTTTTTTTGGGGTTGATCATCTTTTTTGCACCGTTGGCAGGGCTGATATATACAATTAGAAAGCGGGCGTGAAGGGTTAAGAGCAATAGTAAGAGAGAGACAATATATGAAACATGTCATGTCTGTGATTTTCAGTCTATTCGTCATGATGTTAAATTCCGGTATTGCCGGGGCTGCTGAAACAGATGTAAAAGACGGCAAGGATCATCCGCTGATATCACGGATGCCCGGTTTCTATATTTCGGGATACAGCACTGTGGAATTGGGTAACAGCAAGTTTATCGATCAGGCGAAAAAGCAGGTCACCATAGAAGGCAAGAAGACTTATATCGAATACCGCCTGATGAGCAATGCCGCAGCGCCCGGCGAATTGAAAATCAGAAGAAGCATCCAGGAGAATACAAAAGGGGTTGGCGGCAATCTCATTTTTGACGACAATTTCAACCGGTGCTCCACCATCATTTTTCAAAATGGCGGCATGGAAACCTGGGTGGACGTAAGAGCTTTTGACAAGATGTACCGGCTCACCATCGTTGAAAAAGCAGGAGCAGGCCCAGCATCCGCAATAACGCCGGAAAGGCCTGCCAAGACTATCGATCCTGCACTTTCACCGGGTCAGGCCCTCCCTTCCCAGGAAAAACTGCCAAAGACTCAGAACCTCTGGCCGGAATGGATCAAGAGTGCCAAAAAGAGCGTTCGTTCCGGATTTCCGCAATGGTCCAATATGCTCAGGCTGAATGACGGGGTTGTGAATGGCGGCACTGTGACCGAAGGATTTCTCTCAGGCCCTTCGGTCCTCCTTTTGATTTCACCTTCCATGATGACGGACGGTGTTCCCAATTCCATTATCAACGGACTCATGAAACCGGTTGACCAAGCTGTCTCTTTCTGGGCCTCCAGCGTCAGAGTTCCGAATCTTCTCTGGTATCCCTCTTTTCTTGTTGTTCCGAGCCCTATCGCACCGCCCACAAAAAGCATTCCCGCACGGCTGGCCGACCTGATCCAATTGAAAACATTCCTTGAACCGTCCATGTTGACCATGAAAATCAAATCAGAACTTGGAAAAGACGGCGAGACTCCTGAAGCTGAGGCTGCTATTAAGGAATTCTGCGACTGGTTTTATTCCGGATTTTCTTCGTGGCTGTTAACCGCAACTATCAAAGAAGTCATTGGAACAGGGCCTGTCCCGGCATTTAATCCGGGTCAAAACGTCTTTTCCGGACCTGTGGTCAACGGAACGGCCAACGGAGGTGTCATCTCTCCGTCACCATCCTGGCTTAACCCTTGAAAAACGACTGAACAAAAATCCTGTCCATTTATTGACTTTCTACCACGCTGTAGTATTTTAGGCAAAGATAATTGAATAACACTGAAAATCCTGGAAAGGTTAAGGCTGGAAAGGGTTAAGGAAGGAGAAGATATATGTGGGATTATACAGATAAGGTAAAGGACCATTTTTTACGACCCCGGAATGCAGGGGAACTGGAAGGCGCCAATGCCATCGGAGAAACCGGATCGCTTAACTGTGGTGATGCATTGAGGCTATATTTAAAGGTCAATGAGAACGAAAGAATTGTGGATGCATCCTTTATGACATTCGGCTGTGCCAGTGCCGTAGCCTCATCCTCGGCCCTGACCGAAATCATCAAGGGCATGACCCTGACGGAAGCGGCAAAATTAACCAATGAAGACATTTCAGACTATCTGGGCGGGCTGCCCAAAGAAAAAATGCATTGTTCGGTCATGGGGCAATCCGCTCTGAAAAAGGCCATTGCCAATTACAGGGGAATCCAGATCCTTGAAAAACCGGGTCAGTTGGTATGTGAATGTTTTGATGTAACAGATGTTGAAATCACGGATGCTGTCAAGAAAAACGGGTTAAAAACCACTGAAGATGTGACCAATTATCTTAAAGCCGGCGGCGGCTGCGGCAAATGCCTTGACAGGATTGACGCTATCATCGAATCAGTCAAGCTCAAAGACAGGATGATAAAATGAAAATAGTGTATACGGATAACAATGCAACAACAAAAGTGGCAGATGAAGTCATTCAGGAAATGCTTCCCTATTTTGGCGAGTTTTACGGTAACCCGTCTTCCATGCACACCTTTGGGGATCAGGTGGGAAAAAAGATAAAAGAAGCCAGACAGAAAGTGGCGGATCTCATCAATGCTGACCCGGATGAGATTGTGTTTACAAGCTGCGGCACGGAAAGCGATAATTCGGCTGTTTATTCCGCCCTTAACGCCAATCCGG
>CAZWMY010000023.1:0-40280 GCA_964635025.1 uncultured Desulfobacula sp.
GGGTGTAAGGAACTATCCTGAAAGCTCCAAATCCGTCTTTTCTGATTTTTTTGAAGTATCGGTATTGAGCATATCCAGTCATGTCTTTTTGAGTAGAATTCTGCAATACCTTATTGACTGACAATAGGCTTTTCAAACAACCTTCCGGGTTCTGCTTTTCGGTCATGCCTATACCATAGCCCTTTTTGATTCTCGGACGTGTTTGTCCCTGGCAACCTCCGCCATGTTCTCCCATTCGTCCAGGTCTACGAAAAGCTTACCGGCCACCTTGAATACCAAGGCCGGATACTTTTTTAGACAGTGGTACTTATAGGCCGTATTGCGGTTAATAGGTGATTCTGACACGGGGACTAATTTCATGATGCCATCCTTGTTTTTTGGTTACTATTTTTCCAATCTTTTATCATATAATAACAATCTGTAAGGTGTTTGTCAAACGTATACTATTTGATATTATTATATTTTTAGTCGATAAATCGCCAATTTTCGATACTTACCGAAAGGCGATATTTTACCGAAAAGCGAATTTTAAAAGGGGGTCTTTGAAAAATAAGGAAGGGTCCGGAGAAACCAGACGCTAACTGTCTGATTTTCCCAGTATCAAGGTGGTGGTTAAATCTTATCGTTTTGCAAGTTCAGCGTTTCTATGGGATACCCGGCATATATCAGAACAATACTTTTTCCGGCCTTTACGCTGAATTGACGTGAATTTTCCACAATATTCACAGAACAGGAAATAATCCTGGCCGCCAAGAAGCAAAAAATTGAAAAAAATGTTAGCTGAGATTATATCATGATTTCGCTCTACTATTGGAAAATGCCTTGCAAAATCACCTGCATCACATACTTTTACTTTTTGATATTCTCCGTCGACTACATCAAACTCCTCCCTCAAGCTTGAATAAGACCAATTCAAATTTTTTAAATACTTAGAATAAGGTTCCGATTCATTGAGTTTGGCGAATACTTTCTTCCATGGCCCTTGTTCTTTTTGCAATTCGGTTAAAAGGAATAATATTTCTTTTCTTGATGCCAATAGATTTTTTATTGTTTCTAAAAACAACCCCTGAAAATCTGAACGATCTCCACCGGGAAAATTCTTTATAGGTTCTATCAGTTCAGCTTGTTTTTCTTCTGAATTTAAAATCGTTTCTATATGATCAAAAATGTTAATTTCTTTATCAAAAATAAGAGCATCAAATACTGATATCAATCCAGGGTTAAAGATATATGATTCAGATATTCCAATCAAAGCGGCGCCTTTTTGGAAAAGCTGTTTTATTTTCCGTGATTCAACGCTTGGGTCCAGATATCTTTCCAACCATTTACCAAGTTCAACCATCCTTTCATAGTCTTTATTTGCCATTTCTAAAATCCTCCATATTGACAACATCCGCTTTCTTTGTCGGTGCCTGAAGTTTATCCGATAGTTGAACCGCTTCCCTGAGTGTTTTGTCTGCAAGGTCTGCATATCTCATGGTGGTTTTTGCGTCCTTATGACAAAGCAGTTTTTGAACGGTATATAACGATACTCCATTGCTTACGAGTGCAGAGGCGAAATGATGCCTAAGTCCGTGAAGGCGGAATCCTTTCGGCAGTTCAGCGGCCTTCCTGATCCTAAGCCAAGGCCCTTTAAAATCGGTCCTTTGTTTTCCATCTTTCCCATAAAATATCCAAGGTGAATTATATTCCTTTGGGATCTCGTTTAAGACATCCAGTGCTTTATCCGACAATGGTAATATTTGATCCTCAATGCCTTTGGGGTCCTTCAATAAAACAGTTTTTTTGACAAGATCAATATTTGACCATTGGAGTTTAAAGAGCTCTCCACGGCGTAGTCCTGTGCGCAATAAGAACTTGATAAAACAGGCAGACATCCGATCATGCCAGCTATCCAACACAGCATGAAGCCTTTCCAGCTCATCATCATTAAAATGTTCATTGATTTTGTTATTCAACTTTTTGAGATCATCCGATAAATCTACTCGATTGAAAGGGTTTTCTCCTGTATAAAGGCTCCATTTTTTTGACTTTGAAAAAAGATGTTTGAACAGAATCAGGACATGCTTTATGGTAGCTGGTCTGTATGGTCGGCCTGTCTTACTTTTGGATTTTTTCAGGTTCATAATAAGGCTTTCGATATCAAGCTGAGTGATTTTATCCATTCCTTTGTTGCTAAAGGTCGGTTCAAGGTGTTTTGTATAAAGGTAAAGGTCTGTGTCCCATGTCTTCTTATTTGCTTTAGCCCATGACAAAAAATGTCTCCATACCTCATCAAGTGTTGGGGCTGGTTTCTTTTTCTGAAGATCGAATTCATCACGGGCAATATCAACTTTCATCTTTCCTTCAATCTCCCTGGCAAGCTCAAGATTATTCACGGTTTTTGAGACCCGTTTTCCATTGACTCGGACAATGACCCTGTATTTTTTATTTTTTGAAACAGGGGTTCCGCATTGATTACATTTTTTTGAATTCAAGGTCATGTCTGCGGAACATTTTTGACATCGGATATTGATTGCCATTTTAAACCCTCCAAAATTTCAGGTGACAAAAAGGTGACACCCGGACTATTAATCTATACAATTTCGGTAAACTCTATGCTAAAAGATTAGCACTAAGAAGCATATGTGTCAATGGTTTTATTAGATTATACAAAAATAGAAAAGATGTATTTTCTTGACTGGGGGTCAAGTGGTCACTGGTTCAAATCCAGCCGTCCCGACCATTCAATACTGAGGGTTTTCAGTTTTTTACTGAAAACCCTTTTCTTTCTGGGAAGAATTCACTGTCTGATTAACCGGTCACAGAAATAAAGCCCTATTAGTTTTTAAATACCCACCTTTATTATTGTAACCTTTGGTTTCTTTTAATATATTCAGGTTATGGAAGATTCAGGTCTCAAAAAGGAGCAGGGGAAAATGAATATCAATCTTAAAGGATCAAAGATCGTCATTATAGGGGGAAACAGCCCCTGCAGACAGATTCTTGAAATATTAACAGGGCCCGGTTTAAAGGAGCTTTCGGCTGAGGTTCTCATGGTTGCAGACAGCTTGACCCATTCTGAAGGTATCCTCTTTGCAAAGGAAAAAGGAATTTGGATAACCCCGGATTATGAGGATATCCTAAGATGCTCCGGCATTGACATTATTCTGAAGCTGAAAAATGATGACACATTAGGCGATGTGCTGGGAAAAGCGAATCCGGAAGCGGTTAATATTATTGATCTTGATACCCGCAGGGCGGTTTCATTCCTCAATTTTTTAGAGGAAGAAGAGGAAAAAATAAAGATCAAAAGAAAAATTCAGGCAAAAGACTTTGATCGAAAAGAAATAATTGATCTTTTTGATGCCCATTCAAGGAGAATCAGGGAGAATGCAAAAGAAGAGAACAAATACCTTGAGTCTGAAAGAGAGAATCTGATTGAAATTGAAAAAGAACTCTCTCAGATTATACAAGGCAGCATGATCCCAACCTTTATCATCAATAATGAGCATATCATAACGCACTGGAACACCGCCTGCGAGGATCTGACCGGTCAAAAGGCTTATGAACTGGTGGGAACAGACCGCCAATGGGTTCCTTTTCGATCGGCCAAAAGACCCACCATGGCCGATGTCATTGTAGGCGGGATGTCGGAAGCAGAAGTCTCAAAATATTATGGTTCTTCCTGGAGAAAATCCGCCCTGATCAAAGAAGCCTACGAAGCAGAAGAATTTTTCCCTCATCTCGGGGATGGCGGCAAATGGATATTTTTTACAGCCGCACCCATAAAATCGCCGGACGGCAAGATCATCGGGGCCATTGAAACCTTGAGGGATCTTACGGAAGACAAAAAAGCCAAGGAAGAACTGGAGCTTCAGGATAAAGAACTTTCCACCCTTTATCAGAAATACAAAAAATCAGAAGAAAAATACAGATCCCTTTTTAACAACAACCCCAATCCGATTTTTATTATTGACCGCAAAACCCTTGAAATCCTGGATGTAAATCACAGAGTGGAAAATGAATACGGCTACAGCAAATCGGAAATTCTCGGCAAATCCTTTTTTAATCTCTGGGAAAGACCTGATGAAAGCATTCGGCAGGCCCTTGAAAAACTTCCGCCTGACAAAGCCATTCTGTTTACCAAAAAAAAACATTTTAAGAAAAATAAAACATCATTTTTCGTCAATGTAAAGGTTGTGGATGCCACCTACAGCCACAGGGATGTCCTTATCGCTTCGGCAACGGACATAACAGAGAGCGTGGAAAAAGAAACACAGTTGATCCAGGCCGGAAAACTGGCTACCCTCGGCACCATGGCAGCCGGCATGGCCCATGAAATCAACCAGCCTTTGAATGTTATCCAGATTTGTGCCGACCTCATATTGAAAATGATTAACAAAGGGATGTCCATTCCAAACGATGAGCTTGTGATGATGGCCAAGGACATCATTGATAATGTTACAAGAGCTGCCGGCGTTATCAAACATGTCAGGGATTTTTCAAGGCAGTCGGAAAGAGATTTTAAAAAATTGTCAATCAATGATCCTATAAAGGATGTTTTTAAGGTATTGGGGCATCAGATCAGTGTCCATTCCATTCAGGTATCGCTTGAACTTGATCCTGATATTCCGAAAATCCTGGCAGAACATAACCGGCTGGAACAGGTGTTTATCAACCTTGTGACCAATGCCATCGACTCCATGGATGAAAATGCTGAAAAAGCAGAAAAAGAAGGCGGCAGGGCTGAAAAAGAGCTTCGGATCAGAACCTATGCCAAGGACAACCAGGTGGTTGCCGAGGTTTCAGACTCAGGGCTTGGGATGAACGAGGATGTGAAAAGAAAGATTTTTGAACCTTTTTTCACCACAAAAGAAACCGGAAAAGGGACAGGTCTCGGCACCAGCATCAGCTTCAGCATCATTAAAGACTATGAAGGCACCATTGAGGTGGAAAGCGAATACGGCAAAGGCGCTACATTTATTATCCGGTTTCCGGCAACAGCATAAGGAAATGAACTGTGTCCGTCACCAAAATACTCATTGTTGATGATGAAGAACTGATCGTCAGACTGCTGTCTATGTCCCTTCAAAGTGACGGCTATCAAACGGTATCCGCTTTCAGCGGAAAAGAAGCCCTGGAGGTTTTCAGAGCCGAAGCCCCGGATATTGTGGTCACGGATATTAAGATGCCGGGAATGGACGGACTTGAACTTTTAAAAAAGATAAAGGAAATCGACCCTGAAAAAGAGGTCATCATTGTAACGGGCCATGGCGATATTGATTCCACTATCACGGCGCTTCAGTATGGGGCCAGCGATTTCATCAACAAGCCGGCCCGGGATGCAGTCCTCTCCATTGCCCTTAAAAGAGCGGAATCACGAATTGCTATTCGTAAAAAACTTGAAGGATATACGGCCCAGCTTGAAATAAAAGTATCCGAGGCAACAGAGGAAATCCGGAGGAAATCCGATTTCCAGAAACTTTTAATCAGAAGCTCAAATGATGCTATTGTGGCTTTTGACAGCGACTGGAAAGTCGTTGTGTATAATCCTGAGGCGGTAAGGATATTTGGTGAGGCAGCAAAGGATGTAAGAAACAAGATGACCATTGATGAGCTTTATACTCCGAAAATTGCAAAGGTATTTAAAAATCAGGTCAAAAATGAAAAAGGCCAGGTCACTTTTCCTTGGAGAGAACAGGTGATTTACACCAAAGACGGAAGACAGATCCCGGTTCGATATGCCGTCAATGTCTTGTTTGAGAATAATGAATTTGTGGGAACCGTTAATTTTTTCCAGGATCTGACTGAACTCAAGCGTCTTGAAAAAGAGCTGGTCCGGTCCGAGCGTCTTGCAGCAGTGGGTCAGACCATCAGCGGTCTTGCCCATTATGTGAAAAATATCCTCATCGGCTTGCATGGGGCTTCTTATATCGTAGACACAGGGATTCGGACAAAGGATGGGGAAAGATTCAAATCCGGCTGGGAAACCATTAAAAAAAATATCAAGAGGATCGGAGACCTGACCCAGGATCTTTTGACCTATTCCAAGCATAGAGAACCGGAGATGGAAAGCTGTTCCCCCCATCACATCATCCGTGAACTTGTGGAATTATTAAAGGATGTTGCAGCATCAAAAAATATCACCATTTCAACTGAATCAGACGCTGCCGTCGGTTATATCCTGGCTGACCCCAAAACCATTCACCATGCGCTTTTGAATATCATCAACAATGCCATAGACGCCTGTATTGAAGATGAGGATATTTCTAAAAAGCATGAGGTTGGGGTCAGGATATTTTTAGACAAGAGCGACAGGGTCTGTTTTGAAGTCAGGGATAATGGGTGTGGAATGGATGAGGATACAAGAGAAAAACTCTTTACGCCCATGTTCAGCTCCAAGGGGGATAAAGGAACCGGGCTCGGGCTCCTTGTGACCGGAAAACTGATTGAAGAACATAAGGGAACCATTGAGATTGAAACAGCACCCGGCTTAGGAAGTACATTCAGAATCAGGCTCCCTTATGAAAAAGCAAAAAGTCCTTAACGGAATGGAGAATGCGGGATGAAACTTCTTTTTATAGATGATGAAAAGACATTTTTAAAATACATTGCCAAGCGTCTGTCCCTTGACGGCTTTTTAGTTACCACAACTTTTTCAGGAGAAGAAGGGGTTGAGGCTGCCTCAAAAGAAGAATTTGATGTGGCTGTGGTGGATCTTCAAATGCCGGGCATTGATGGTATTGAAGTCCAGAAAAGGCTTAAGGATCTCCAGCCCAATCTGCCCTGCATCATTCTTACCGGACACGGAAGTCTTGAAAAGGCAATTGAAAGCGGTAAGTACAATGCATTTAAATTTTTGTCAAAGCCCGTGGATATGGATACTCTCATTGAAACCATAAAAGCGGCCCATGATTTTAGAATCCGGCAACAAAAATTATCCCCAGAGCAAAACAACCCGGAAAAAGGATCAAAGAAAAAAGGCCCCATCACCTGGGCATATGAAAAAATGCGCAAGGTTTTGGGTCTTGAAAAATCATGAAATTTACAGCATGAAAAAATAGCTGACATCTTTTTTGGGAAGAAATTCCTGTCTTGTTTGGTCCAATTCATCAAAATATCGTTATCAATTCAATTTGTTATAAAATATCCAGCCAGGTTTTAAAATCGTCGGCATTATAGTTGCTCTGTTGGTAATAAAAAACCGATGACAGCATTTTATATAAACGCACGAGGGCCAAGGCAGATGGTAATGGATAAGTCAATAAAGCCCATAAATCCAAAAGACAGGGCAAAACGATTAATCCTGGTCAATATGATCTTAGTCCCGTTTATTCCTTTTATCCTTGCCCTTGGAGTCGGTTTTTATTATTTCACAATTTCTCTTGAGAATAGTACAAGCACCAGCATGAAACGTATCGTGTCTGATCACAGGGATATGATCGAATCTTTTCTAGTGGAACGAAAAGCAGACTTGGAATTTATCACAAAAGTAATCGATTATGATGAAATCAACACGAAAGATGCCATTGATATCATATTAAAAAATTTAAAAAAGCAGTCGGAGGCCTTTGTTGATCTTGGGCTGTTTGATTCTAACGGAATCCATGTGCGGTATTCGGGTAAATTCGAATTAGAAGGAAAATATTATGGAAATGAGCACTGGTTCAAACAGGTGATGCAGAACGGCACTTATATCAGCGATATTTTTCTTGGTTTCAGAAATATCCCGCATTTTATTATTGCCGTGCGTCAGGGCAGCGGAGATAAAACCTATGTTCTCAGGGCCACCATTGATACTTTATATTTTGACCGTATGATTTTTGATGTGAGAATCGGAAAAACGGGCGAGGCCTATATCTTGAATAAAGATGGTATTTCCCAATCTGAGAGGCGGTCTTCGGACATTTGGGTAATGGATAAAGACCCTGAATTTTCAGAATTCCCTGAATCCGGAGATCTGATTTCCACCTTTGTTAAAATCGATCCCTCCGGCATAAAATATCTTTATGCTACCACCCGGCTAAAAAGCAAGGAATGGATCCTGGTGGTCCGGCAGAAAAAAGATGAAGCATATCAAATTTTATATACTGCCTTTTACGTTAACCTGATTATCATGGCTCTTGGCGGAATCCTCATCGTTTTAACCGCAAGATTTGTCACCGGGCATATTGTAAAAAAGATTGAAAAACTTGACAGGGAAAAGAAAAATCTTGGAAATCAGCTTATCCGGGCAGCTCAGCTGGCAGAAATTGGAGAAATGGCATCCGGGTTTGCCCATGAGATCAATAACCCCTTGCAGATCATTAAAAGTGAACATGCTATGATCGAAAGCCTTCTGGATGATATATCAACTATAATAAAGCCGAAAGGAAAACAGGAATTATTTGAAATTCATGATTCCCTCAGCCAGATAAAACTCCAGGTAAACCGGTGCTCTGAAATCACCCATGCGGTTTTAAAATTCGGACGGGAAAACGAGACAAGCCTTCAGGAGCTCAATCCATGTCTTATCATTCCCGAGGTTGTCCGCATGATTGAAAAAAAAGCCGAGGTGAACGGTATTGAAATAATCCGGCATCTATCCGAGCATTCGCCTCTTTTCACGGGAGATCCTACCCAGTTTCAGCAGGTGTTGCTCAATCTTTTTAACAATGCAATGGATGCCATCATCGATCGTCACGGATCCATGGGAGGGATGCTGAAAATTGAATCCGATATCAAGGATGAAGACCTTCTGATATTAAAAATCACCGACAACGGGACAGGTGTGAGCCAGGAAAATATGACCAAGATTTTTTCCCCGTTTTTTACAACAAAACCTGTGGGAAAAGGTACAGGACTTGGGCTTTCGGTTTGTTGCAAAATAATTGAAAGCTATGGAGGGACCCTGGATGTAAAAAGCGAACAGAATGCCGGAACGACTTTTATCATAAGCCTGCCGGCCATAACCGGATAAAGACGACCGGAGAAAATTTATGGAAAAGATGACGATGATGCTGGTGGACGATGAAGAGCGGTATCTCCAGACAACTGCAAAACTGATTGAAAAAAAAGGATACCAGATCCTGACGGCAAAGAGCGGAAAAGAAGCCCTGGAGACGTTAAAATCCCAGAAGGTTCATGTCATGGTTCTGGACATGAAGATGCCCGGCATGGATGGCAATGAGACCTTGAAAGCTGTGAAAGAACTTTATCCTTTAATGAAAATTATTATACTTACAGGCCATGCTGGGATGGATTCTGCAATGGATGGTATCAAATCAGGTGCTTTTGATTTTCTCATAAAACCTGTCGATCTGGATCAGATTTTAAAAAAGGCATTGGATGCATTTCAAACGCATCAGAGGATTGAACAATGATTGGATACATAATGAAAACTTTTCAATTCTACGGGTATGCCTTAATTCAGATTCTGATTGAACCCAAACGGTTTTATTCGGAATTACCGGATAATGCATCCATGGTGAAGTCCTTTGGATTTTGTTTTTTATGCAGCAGTTTTTATACCGGTGCAAGCCTTTTAACCGGCAGTTATGATAACCCGGTTGTCACGGGAAGTCTGGTTTTTCTGAAAAGCATGGGAATGGTTTTTGTTTCAGCCTTTGTAAGCTATTTAATGATGATAATGTCGATTGGACGAAAAATAGAGTTTAAAAATATATTCAGTATCCATGCATTTTCTTCAGGTATTCTTCTTCTCATGTCCTGGGTGTCTTTTTTCTTCTGGTTTGCGGAACTCTGGAAATGGTGGCTCTTATATACCGGATTCAGGAATGCCGGAAAACTTGCATGGAAACCGGCTGTCTGGATACTGATCATTACCGTTTCATTTCAATTTTTATTATTCTTTGCTTTTTATCCTGCCATGTACGGACAATAAATATCCGGCTTCAATCTTTTATTTTGCTATGAACGATGATATCTCGGAAAAAATATCCTGATTGCGGATAATCCCGATTATTTTTGAAATATCCTTTACCAGGAGAACACCACTTAAAGTCCCGGACATCATGTGGGACACTTCCAGAAGATTGGCATTTTCACTGATGGCAGGAGGCCGTTCCGATAAAATCTCCCTTACTTTTTTTTGAGCAACGGCTTTAACCCGGTCTGAAAAAAAACCAGACCAGAACATGGAGGAAAACCGGGAACTTTCTTCATTAAAACAACCATCTTCGGCAATATATTCGGGACGTACCGAACGGATGATATCATTTTGAGTCAAGATGCCGGTGAGTATTTTTCTTTCATCCACAACGGCAAGAAATCCGTCATTCAATGCCATGGCGTCTTTTAGGGCCATATCGGCAGGGATGGTGGTAAGTTTTTCTAGGGGAATCATGATATTCAAAGCTTTTTTATCATCAAATTTAAACCCCCGGTTTTTTGCAATAAAAGCATTCTGGATTCTGGATGCAAGAATTTCAATATCACAAGGTTTGGCCAGATAGTCAAAGGCCTCTCTCACCAGTGCGCGCATGGCTGAATAACGGCTGCCGTGCCCTGTAAGAATGATGACCTGTACGTCCGGATCTGAGTTTTTAATTTCGTGAAGGGCGGTATGGCCGTCCATTCCCGTCATCTGAATATCCAGAACAATGACATCTTTTTTGTTTTCTTTGAGTATAAGGAGAGCTTTTTCAGCATTATTGGCGATGGTAGTGTCAAACCCTTTTTTATTGAGGAGTTTTGATGTTGTTTCGCAAAAGCGGTCCTCATCATCCACCAGTAAAACTTTTATTCGATCCTGCATTCTCTGCCCCCATGAAATAATGTTTTTTCAAAAGATTTTTTTTAAATTATATATCTACGAACACAGAACAGCAATTACCATGCCGAAAGAAATACAAACAGGCATATAGGATGAGGCTCAGTTTCCCGGCTTTTTAAGAACTATGCCAGCTCTTGTGGAAAAGCAAAAGCCTGAATCGGGACAACAGGCAATTTTTGTCCGGGGAAAATGGTTTTCAAAAGACAAGTATAAAAAATGTCAGGTTTTTTTACAGTTTGATAGGATTTGATTCCATCATTTTCTTTATGATGGTTTGGTTTTGATCTATACGTATTACAAATGCATTTGTTGCGAGGCAATTGAAGTTTTACCCGCCTCTGGCACACCATTTGCTCGTAGTATAAAATAAAGAGGTTAAAGGAGATCCGTCTTTATGACTAATAAAAAGGGGAAATACAATGCCAAGAAAATTAAAGCAGCTGTTTTCTATGAGATTTTTGGTTTTTTTATCGTCATAGTCTTTTTATGGATAGACGAAATTCTGGATCTTCCCCATCATTTGTTCAAGGCAATGGAAACTCCTGTCAATGTAGTTGAAAGCCTTTTTGAATCCATTATCATACTTTTCATCTGTATCTTTTGTGTAAAGGTGACAATGGAACTTCTGTCAAAAATCAGAATACTGGAAGGGATGCTTCCCATCTGTGCTTCCTGTAAAAAAATCAGAGATGAACATAATGAATGGCAGAGCCTTGAAACTTTTTTTGAGAAGCGTTCCCATGTGTCCTTTACCCACGGACTTTGTAAGGACTGTATGGATAAAATGTATGGAAATCAGGACTGGTATAAAAAAAAATAAAAGCAAGAACAAAGACCTTTGACCCTTAATTGATGAGGAGATAAAAGATGAAAGACAATGTGGAAGGGATAAGCTATCGGCCCGGATATTATGGAAAAAAAAGACAGGGAGCAGCTGATTGGGCAGACATGCATATAAAAAGATTCAGCAAAGAAGAGGCAGATAAAAAACAGGCAGTTAAAAAAACAGAACCCAAGTTCAGCGTCTGTTTTTCAAGACAGATTGGCGTTGGTGCCCTGGAGATCGCAGACCTTTTGTCCGGCATGATTCACTACCGGGTGATTGACCGGGAAATAATGGAATATATGGCGAAAGATGCCAATCTCTCCCAGAAAATGGTTGAATTTTATGATGAACGGTATTCAGGCCGCGCAAGTGAGCTTTTTTCAATGCTCATCAGTGAAAAAACCTTTATCAAAAGCGACTATGGAAGACAGCTTGTGAAAACCGTAACTGCACTGGCTGCCAGTGAACCCACCATTTTTGTGGGAAGAGGGACTCATCTTATCCTTCCCAGAAACACGATATTGTCTGTTCGGTTTATCTGCAGTCGGGAATTCAGAGTAGACAGGCTTGCCCGTATGATGAACATTGGCAAATCCGAAGCTGAGCGGCAAATGGAAATCTTTGATGCAGAACAGCAGGAGTTCTTTAAGGCGGTTTATCAGAAAAAAGAGGCTGGCCTGGATGAATTCGATCTTGTCATCAATATGGATCATCTCAAAGGGCCTTACCAGGCTGCCGTTATTGTTGCCTGTGCCTTTGATCAGAAATTCGGATTGAAAAAAAAATGAATGCAACTCTGAAAAAATGATTCAAAACCCTGTTAAAACACAGAAGGGCAATGTTTACATTGAGTCAAAAATAGATCAAAGGTTCTTATCTGATCTGATTTTTCCTTTTGAGGACTTTCATTCATCTTCCTATAAACCTATATATCGATCGAAAAAGAGCCTTGAAGAATTTATAGATACAGGCGGGAGTCTTATTCTCGCCCTTTTTGAACATAAAATCATTGTCGGGTTTGCCATCCTTGATCGTCCTGATGAAAAATCACGCTGGGCAAATTCAGATTATGAACGGGTAATGGAATTAAAAGCCGTTGAGGTGTTGAGAGAATTTCGAAATCAGGGTATTGCCCGGCAGCTGATGCTTCATCTTTTTTCAGATCCGGTTATAGAGGAAAAAATCGTCTGTCTTAATGCCTATTCCTGGATCTGGGATCTTTCCTATTCCGGCTTTACCATTAAAGCCTACAGAAATATGCTGGTTTCGCTCTATTCCCCTTGCGGATTTGTGGAATTTAAAACCAATGAACCCAATATTTGTTTAAAACCTGAGAACATATTTATGGTCAGGATGGGGAAAAAAGTCTCTAAAAATGTTCAAGATGCTTTCAGGCTCCTACGGTTTGGGATTTTGTAAAAAAATTAGATTTCCTTCTCAATGAATATGTTTTTAAGTGTGTCAGCTTTTTTTACAGATTGATAGAATATCATGGGAATGTTATTGCCGGTCCTAAGTTTTTCAGTGTTTCCATCGCACGAAAGGCCTGATATTCAAAGCTTCCAAGAAAATTTAAAAAACTGGCACGGCAATTGCTCTGTAATTGTTTAAAGATATGGAAAAGTCTGAAAGACGTTTTAATTAGGAATTGAAAAAGATTTTATACAGGAGAAAGGCATGCTGATAAAAGAGTGGATGAGTAAACCGGTTATCATGATCAATCATGATGAATCATTGAATGAGGCGGCAAAAAAATTTCAGACCCGGGTGATATCCATGCTGCCGGTATTAAAGGATGGAGAGCTTGCAGGCATACTGACCGATGGTGATATCAAAAAGGCCATGCCCTCAGAGGCTACGTCCCTGGACAGATTTGAAATGCCGGCACTGCTTGATTCCGTAAAAGTTGAAACTGTCATGTCAAGTCCTGTTGTGACCATTCAATGTGATCATACAGTGGATGAAGCAGCCGGGATCATGCTTAAAAAAGGAATATCAGGTATGCCGGTGGTGAACAAAAAAGGAAAGGTCGAGGGCATTATCACCAAAAGTGATATTTTCAGATGTTTTGTTTCTTTTACCGGAGTTTCAAACAAAGGCCAGATTTTCGCTTTTAAACTTCAGGACAGGCCGGGAGTGATCAAGGTTTTAAGTGATATTATCCGGAGCAGTGGCGGAAGGCTTTGCAGCATCATGACCTCCTATGATGATATTGAAGACGGATATCGGAAAGTGTTTTTTCATACCTTTGATATTGATCCGTCAAGATTTGATTCCCTGGTGGAAAAGCTTTATGAAGCAGGGGACCTTTTTTATGTGGCAGACCTGTCAAGAGGATTAAGAAAAATGATGAATGGATAAAGGGGAAACAACAGATGCCTCAAAAGATAAATAATATTGCGGTTGCCATTGATTTCTCGCATTATTCCAAACCGACACTGGAATATGCCGTTGATTTAGCAAGGCGGATTCGATCCGGGGTTACCATTATTCATATCATCAATCGAAAAGCCATAGACTGTATCAGAAGACAATTTGAAAGCGAGTATCTGGAATATTTTCCCTATGCTGAATATGTCGCCCGGGAAAAAAAACGATGTGCATCAAAACTTGAGGCCATTGTCAAAGAATACCGGACCGACGATTTTACCTTAACAATCAGGATTGAAGAAGGAATCCCATCCATTGAAATTCTGAAATTTCTTAAAACCGGTAATTCGGATTTTTTGATCATCGGTCAGAAAGGTGATTCCGATCATCCCCAGTTCTTGTCCGGCTCAGTTTCTGAAAAAGTTTTTCGATATTCGCCTGTTCCGGTTTTGAGCATGAGATTTCCAAAGGAACAAAATCTTTTCCTCAAAGCAGGATGATTTTTTAAATTGTTCAATAAGGCATAACAAAAAAGGAGATAAGCCATGAATCAAAACATTAAAAAAATCCTCGCCTGTGTCGATTTCAGCGAATACTCACCCATGGTTCTGGAATATGCAGTGGAACTTTCAAAAGGTTCGAATATGCAGATTGTGGTGTTCAATGTCATCAACCAGAGAGATATTGCCGGAGCAGAAATGGTTTTCAGCTATTACCCCGGTTCTTTTGCAAATATTTACAATACCGAGGATTATGTAAAAGATTTGAAAAAAGAAAGATCTGAAAAACTGAAACAAATGATCAAGGAGAGCTTTTTCAATGAAAAATCCAGGATGGAGATAAAAATCAGTGTCGGTATTCCTTTTGAATGCATTTTAGAAGCCATTGAAACCGAACATATTGATCTTGTGGTAATGGCCAACAAAGGCAGAAGCAATATTTCACGGGTATTGTTCGGAAGTGCTGCAGAAAAGGTGTTTCGTCATTCCCCGGTTCCGGTTGTCAGTGTGAGGGAAAAGGCAAAATTTAAACGGGAGAAGTAAAATGTATCAGCAAACAGGAAAAATCAGAAACATTCTTGCAGCTGTTGATTTTTCACTTTATTCAAGGCAGGTGCTGGAATATGCAGGAGAAATATCGGAAATCACAAACGCATCCATCTGTGTCATCCACATCATCAACCAGAAAGGAATTGATGAGGTTGAAAAAGAAGTAAATAAAGCTCGGCCGGACAGTTTTATTGCGGCAAAACACCTGGCTGAAGAAACAGGCCGCCGCGAAATGAAACTTAAAGCTATGATTAAAAACATCAGCAGCCTGGAAGGGAAAAAAGTGAAGTTATTAATTGATCATGGAGCCCCATATGTGGAAATCCTGGCAGCCATTGACAGGGAGAATATTGATTTGCTGGTTTTTGGACCCAAAGGGCGATCCAATCTACAAGGGTTTTTATTTGGAAGTGTTGCTGAAAAATTGTTCAGGCACTCACCGGTCCCGGTGATGAGTCTAAGGTCTAAGGCATGAATTGGATAAAAAAAATCATCACAGTCTTTTAAAAAAAAGGAGGATTTTAATGAAGACCAATACTGATAAACTGCTCGTGGCCCTCGACGGTTCGGAAAGGGCGTTCAGAACCATTGATTATCTTTGTAGCTTTAAACCTTTTCTCAAAAGGAAACTGGTTTTGCACAATATCATCACAAAGGTTCCCTTGTGTTATTATGATCTGAAAAAAGACCCCTTCAGTGCAAATGTTACTTCCGAGGTGTATGCCTGGGAAAGTTCATACAAGGCGCAGATGGATGATTTTATGGAAAAGGCGCGTATGCAATTGATTGCCGCAGGATTTAAGCCTGAAGATATCAGTATTGTTATTGCCGACAGAAAGAACGGGATTGCCAGGGATATCCTGGATGAGGCAAAAAAAGGCTATGATGCCCTTGTCATCAGAAGACGCGGTGGTTCCCAGACACTTTTGCCTTTTATCATGGGGAGTGTTTCAACCAAACTTGTTGAAAAAGCAGACAATATTCCGGTGATCCTCGCAGGGATACAGAAAGTCAATCATTCTCTGCTTCTTGGTATTGACGGCTCGGACGGCTCAAAAAGATCAGTGGAATTCACGGCAGGGATGATTAAGGACTCTGATTGCAGGATTGTCCTGTGCAGTGTGTTGAGAGATTTTAACCTGTATGACGAAAAAGCAAAAAAGAAAAAGTCGGCAGGTTTTGTAAAAGCTGTATTTGAAGAACTCGAAACCGCTATTAAAAATGCTGAAACTCTTTTGGAAAATTCCGGAATTCAGAAAAAAAGAATTACGGTTAAACTCATAGAAGGAGCTGACAGTCGCTCAGAAGCAATTATTTCCGCGGCCATGGAAGAAAAATGCGATACCCTTGTCTTTGGTCGTAAGGGTAAATCAAATATCGATAATTTTGATATCGGCTCTATTCCCTGGAAGGCCATCCAGGGTGCAAGAGAGATGACCATATGGATTATTCCTTAACCTGTTTTTGCGCTATGGTTATTTAATAAGGATGAAAGGTATAGGATGAGCATATTCAATCTGGATCGACTTTTTAACCCTAAAACTGTTGCTGTTGTTGGAGCAAGCGAGAAAGAAAGCTCCATCGGGTTTTTAATAATGAACAATCTTGTGGGAAAAGGGTTTGAGGGAAATATTATTCCGATAAATCCTGGGTATCAACAGGTTTTGGGTCAGAAAGCTTTTTCCCGTATAGAAGATGTGGATCAGATGATTGATATGGCCGTGATCGCAACCCCTATTCATACGGTTCCAAATATTCTTGAATCCTGTGGCCAGGCAGGCCTTGCCGGTGTTGTCATTGTATCTTCAGGCGGAAGAGAGATTGGGTTAAAAGGCAGAAAGATGGAGGAAAACATCTTCCAAACGGCAAAGCAATATCATCTTAGAATCATCGGACCCAATTGCCTTGGGTTTGTCAATACAGCCATATCATTAAATGCAAGTTTTGTCCATCAGGCGCCTCTGTCCGGCAACATTGCGTTTTTATCCCAGAGCGGGGCTGTATGCACATCGGTTCTGGACATTTCCCTTAGGAACAATGTGGGTTTCAGTCATTTTGTGAGTCTGGGTTCCATGGTGGATGTGGACTTTGCCGATATGATAGATTATTTGGGGTCTTTGAGTACAGTGGACAGCATTGTCATGTATATGGAAAACATCACCCATATCCGGAATTTCATGAGTGCAGCAAGAGCTGTTTCACGTATTAAACCCATTTTTGTATTAAAATCCGGCCGATCCAATGCCGGGGCTTTGGCAGCAGCCTCCCATACCGGAGCCATGGCCAAGGAAGATGCGATTTATGATGCAGCTTTTCAACGCGCCGGTATTCTGCGTGTCAATGAATTTGAAGAATTGTTCGATTGTGCTGATTTTCTTGCAAAACAAAAACGCCCAAGAGGACCAAGGCTTACGATTATTACCAATGCAGGAGGTTCCGGCGTTATGGCAGCGGATGCACTGGCATCCCACGATATTGAGCCGGTAAAACTCAGTGAAGAAACCCGCAGGCAATTGGATCAAATTCTGCCGGAAAACTGGAATCGGGAAAACCCCATTGATATCATGGGGGATTCTGGAAAAGAGATCTTTCTTAAAACAGCACGGATATGTGCCGATGCACCTGAAACTGATGCCTTGCTTTTGATCTGTTCGCCTGTGGGCACCATGGACATCCTCAGTATAGCAAAAGCGCTTGCCGGGGAAGTCAAAGCCTACCCCTGTCCGGTTTTTACCGCCTGGATTGGGGGAATTAATGTCGAAAGCTCAAGAAAGGTTTTCAATGAGGCCGGGATTGTTACCTATAATTCAGCGGAAAGGGCTGTGAGAGCCTTTAAAAATCTGTATCAATATGGCAAAAACATTGAAATGCTTCATGAAATCCCTGTCCGAACCGATATAAAGCTTGTCATCAACCGGCCAAGAGCCAGGCAGATCATCAGCGAAGCGGTTTCAGCAGGGGAAAAAAGCCTTACGGAAACAACCGCCAAAGAGCTTTTAAAATCTTATGGTATTCCGACCAATGTTACAAAAATAGCAGATTCAGAAGAAATGGCCGTGGAAATATCGGAACAGATCGGATTTCCGGTGGTTTTGAAAATCTGTTCAAAGGATATACCGCACAAATCCGATTGCAACGGTGTGGCCCTTGATTTAAGGACACCAAAAGATGTCCGGTCAGCCTATGGCCGAATTATGAAGGATGCCGAAGATTTCGCGCCAAATGCAAAGATTAATGGGGTTTCGGTTCAAAAAATGCAGCCAAAGGCGGATTATGAGCTCATTATCGGTGCAAAAAAAGATGCTCATTTCGGTCCTGTGCTTCTTTTCGGCATGGGAGGGGTTCTGACCGAAGTATATAAGGATACTGCCATGGGATTGCCTCCCTTGAACCGGTCTCTTGCCCGGCAGATGATTGAAAAGACGAAAATTTCAAGGGTATTCAATGGATTCAGAAATCTTCACAAAACCGATATCTCGCTTCTGGAGGAATTTTTAATCAGAGTTGGAAGACTGGTCACGGATTTCCCAGAAATCCAGGCCCTGGATATTAACCCGCTGATGATCAGAGATGGTGAAATCACTGCTGTGGATGCAAGGGTCCTGATAGGTCCGGCAGGGATTGAAACCCCCAGGCATCTGATTATCAGTTCCTATCCCTGGCAGTATGAATCAAAATTGCAAAGTGTGGACGGACAGGGAATTTTTATTCGCCCCATCCGTCCCAGTGATGCGGATCTTTTGATCAACCATTTTAATTCCCTGTCGTCTAGAAGTGTGTATATGCGATTTTTTTCACCCTTGAAAAAACTTTCAAAAGAAATGCTGATCCGGTTGACGCAGATTGACTATGACCGGGAAATAGCCCTTGTGGCGCTTATCGGAACGGAGAAGGACAGGAAGATCATCGGGGTCTGCAGGGTAACGGATTACCCTGACGGTGAGCAGGGTGAATTTGCCATGGCCATAACGGATGGATGGCAGGGAAAGGGTATGGGTGCGGCCCTGCTGCAACAGTGCTTAAAAGCGTCATGGGATAAGGGGCTGAAGCGTGTAAACGGAATTGTGCTGGCTGAAAACACCCAGATGCTGAAGCTTGGCAGAAAACTCGGGTTCAGTAGAAGTCGTACACCTGAAGGGTCAGAGTACGAACTCATTATTGAAAGAGATGATATGGATATTGAATAGATCATTTTTGCATGGTATAGAGAGGGGATAAATAAGAGGAACGGATAAGGATTATACGGTATTTTGAAGTTCAAACATTTATTTTTCGACTCGCGCGATCATGATCTGATCAGAATTGTCAATTCTGTTTATGATGCCGATAAGTCTCTGGGATATACGCGCAAACTGTATTATCCGTTCTTCCATCCCCTGGGGATCAAGGAACTTGCGGAATCCAAAGGGCTTCGTACGGCTTATGCCATTGTTCATCTTCTGGAATCCATGGAAAGGGGGGCTATTGAGAATCGCATCCAGGCACTCCAGGGACTTAAAGATGAAATCCTGAACACCACATCCGGCTCTATGCCGAAGAATACGGCAAGGGTGCTTCTCCAGATCATGAAAGAACTGGTGAGAGCCAAGGGAGACGATTCTCTGCAACTTCAGCTGGCCCATACTTTCCGTATGGCGGCTTTCGGTAAACCAAGGGTCATCCGTAAACTCCTGAAGCATTACCATCTTCTTGAAATGCCGGAAGAATGGAATCAGATTGCATTTGATGATCATGTCCATGATGCCAATACCTCGGGCAGAAAATCCCCAACCCATCTGATCATGGATGCCTGGATAAAAGGAATCCGGCGGCTTCGGGTTATTTATTACCATTGTATTGAGCCCAGGTTTGCCGCAGAATTGATTCAGGCGGCAAAAATCATGGAAATCGATCTTCGGATAGGTATTGAATTCTGGGCCCGCTACCGGGACCGTTATATTTCCTTTATCTGGGTGTCAAGGGGCTTGCCTGATACCGAAGCCTTTCTTTGTTTTCTGGCAGAACCCCATGTTGTGGAGTTCATGGAGCAGGGCCGGGCGGTTTTGAAATACCAGGAAAAATATGTACTCCGCCTTCTTGCAAGCTTTAACGAACAATTTCTGGATGAAATGTGCAAGGAGTTTGATATCCAAATCCAGCCGCTCAACCCTGAAGAATTTTTAGAATTTGCATCTCCTGGCCTTCCTTCTGTTCCGCACCTTGGTGAATATATCCATGCGCTTGCCGTCAACGCCATGCAGGAAAGAATAAAAGAACTGAGCCAACTATTTGAAAAGACAGATAAAACTGAACGTAAATGGATCGAAACCCTGGTGCAAAGAATGGATGATTTTAATGTTAAGGATATTATCAGCACCTATTTAAGCCCTCAGAAACACCCCTTAATACCGCATCCGTTTTCCGTAAGCATTGATACAAATATTCCTGATCGACTCAAGCTTGATTATAAGGAGCTTCTTGTAAAAATTCAGAAGCTTCATCATGATTTCAGAATTACACTGAAACTTGGAAATTTAAAACCTGAGGATGTGGTTGAAATTCTATATGATGGAAACGGCTTGATCACCCGGCTTGAAATCATAAATTTAAAAGATTTCCTGACGCAGGAAAAAGATTCTATTTTTGCCATCAACGAACTTCAGAAAGCGATTAATTCAGGAAGCCTTTTGAAACTCAAACGGGTGGTGCGCCAAGTCATTCTATCCGTGGGAAAGACCGATTATCCGGATGGCGATGATCGGCTGCAAAAATTGATCAATATCCTCCATGACATTGATACATTGAAAAACATGTATATGGTCAGACCTCTCAAATCCAGGATCGGCAGCGATTCGACCGGCAAAGCGCACCAGGCATATTCCATGGGATTCGGGATTATCAATACCTTGTCCAAAAAAGCCAAAAAAGAAATCAGGAAAAATAAAGGAGACAGATTGATTCTGCCCGCCAGCATCAACGTCAGCCACAGGCTCACCTCCTTTGCCATAAATGAAATATCCCCGTTCATTAAATGGATCATCAAAACTTTGAAATGGCTTCCTGGTTTTGAACAGGTCCTGCCGGTAAAAAAAAGAGAATGGGTATTTGAGTCTTTTTATCTTGACATGAAAAGCCGTGGGAATATCGTCACGCTCGGCAGTCTACAGAAAGAAGGGAAAAATAATATCCATCTTGAGTTACCAGGCAGAGAAAAAAGAAATACTTTGGCTTCATGGAAAAATCTGAACACAAAACTTAAAAATACCCTTAAAATCCTGATGGGTTTTACCCCTGCCTTCCTGTGTTTTTCTCTGACCAAAGATTGGTGGTTTCTGGCCTATTTCGGGGCTTTTATCTGGTTCGGTATAACCGGGTTCAGGGTGATTTTACAGTCTGTCCTGGGAGGTGGAGGCATCAATCGGTCATCTTTGACCAAATGGAATGATTATGTGAGCTGGGAAAGATTGACGGATGCGCTTTTATTCACAGGGTTTTCCGTACCGCTTCTGGATTACCTGATTAAAACCCTTATCCTGGACCGGGCCTTCGGGATTAATATATCCACCAGCCCCTTAATCCTCTATTCCATCATGGGCCTTGCCAATGGAATTTATTTGTCTTCGCATAATGCATTCCGAGGGCTTCCCAAGGGTATGATCACCGGGAATTTTTTCAGAAGCATTCTTTCCATACCCGTTGCCGTACTTTTTAATACCATAATTAGAGCGATTCTGTCATTTTACAATATCCCGGCCATTGATGCAGTTCTTCAGAAATGGGCCGCCATTATTTCAAAGGCGGCATCTGATACGGTCGCAGGCCTCATCGAAGGAACAGTAGACAGATTTTATAATCTTGATCTTCGGAAAAGGGATATCAGCAAAAAATTTTCAGACCTGTTTGAATCCTATACAAAGCTTGAGCTTCTGTTTCCGGAAAAAGAAGAATTGAAAATACTTGAAAAGCCGGAAAAGCTTTTTGCCAGCAAAAATTCTGAAGTGAGAGACCTTGCCGTTATGATCATTATCAATTCCCTTGATCTGTTTTATTTCTGGATGTATCTGCCACGGGCCAGGATGACGATATTGGATATGGTATCCCGGCTGACCCCTGAAGAGAGAACCATATTTGTACAGTCCCAGAAAATACTGGAGCAGGAACAGCATATCAGCAGACTTTTTGTTGATGGTATCCTTGGGAGGAATTTTTCCCGGCCCCTGTCATTCTATTTAACGACTTACAGAAGCTATCTGTCCGGCATCGAAAAGATAAATCACAGCCACCTCCAATAATATTTGCTTAAATTTTGAAAAACAAGGAACCTTTTTTAAAAAACCGACATCCTGTTAATTTTCCTTACGTTATGTAAAAAAAACTGACAGTTAGGGGTGCATGATTATTTGGTAAAAAATATATTCATTTAATATTCAAGCAGTTGCCTAAAACAATCCATTTGTTTTTTTTGGCATGTCTCTTGCTCTTGGATAAACAGGTTTGTTTCTATATGGATGCAGTAGAGAAAAAAAGAATGGAAAAAATTTCAACAGGAAGAGATGCCTTTTATCATGAATTGTCCCAAAAAATCAGAATTTTGATCCTAGTGGTATCCTTTTTCCCCATGACCTTGACTACCGGCATCCTTTTCTATCGATTTAATCTTACCTATACCGAAAAAATTCAGGCTCATATTTCCGAACTGGTCCAGAAGCATACTCAGAATATTGATACATTTTTATCTGAAAAACTAGGGAATATCCGTTATTTGGCAAATCAATTTGAAAGCGGACGGCAAGACCCGCATGCGTTTCTGAAGGAAAACTTGAGATTACTGGAACAAGAATACGGAGATGCTTTTACCGATCTCGGGCTTGTCAATGAAAAAGGGCTGCAAATAGCATATGAAGGTCCCTTTAATCTTGAAAACGCAGATTATAAAAATGCCGAATGGTTTAAAAATGCCATGGAAAAGCCTTTTTATATCAGCGATGTATTCGCCGGCTTAAGAGGGCATCCCCATTTTATCATGGCAGTTAAAGTCAAAGGCGATGGAATGGAATATATTTTGCGTGCCACCATCAATTTTGCAAGATTCAATTCTCTGGTGGAGAATATACAGATCGGGAAAACCGGTGTAGCCTATATCCTGAATGGCAAAGGGCAGCTTCAGACCAAAGCGGATTTAAGAATCAATCCGACTTTTGTTGCATCACTGGTAGATCATAAAAATAATAAAGATGAAACTATTATTACGGAAAAAGAAGACACCTTCGGGAACAGATATTTATATGTGATTTCTACACTTAAGAACATAGACTGGAGCGTTGTTTTTCGTCAGGATATCAGGGACGTTTTCAGTGACCTTCGAAAAACACAACTCCTGACGGTTATTATTTTCATTGCCGGGTGTATCGCTATCATTTCAGTTGCCTTTACTCTGCCAAGATATATCGTAACCCTTATATCCAGTGCAGAGACAAAGAGCGAAGCCATGAACCGACAGGTGGTTGAAAGCGGGAAGCTTGCCAGTATCGGCGAGCTTGCTGCAGGCATAGCCCATGAAATCAATAATCCTGTGGCCATCATGGTTGAAGAAGCCGGCTGGATAGAAGACCTTCTTTTGGAAGAAGATCTGAAAGAGTCGGAGAATCTTGGGGAATTCAAACGTGCATTAAAGCAGATTAATACACAGGGGAAGCGGTGCAAGGAGATCACACATAAACTTTTAAGTTTTGCCAGGAAAACCGATGCCACCGTCAATGATGTGCAGGTCAATGATGCCATAAAGGAAATAGTCTCTCTTACAGCCCAGATGGCAAGGTATAACAATGTCATCATCGAGACAAAACTTGAGGAAAGACTCCCCTTTGTCCGTATATCTCCTTCAGAACTCCAGCAGGTCATTCTGAATTTGATCAATAATGCCATTGACGCCATGGAAAAAACAGGCGGTATCATAAAGATTGAAACAAAAAGGAGTAAAATTCAAAAGAATCATCTATTGCTTTCAATTGAAGACAATGGTCCGGGTATTCCCAAAGACTATCTTGAAAGGATATTTGATCCGTTTTTCACCACCAAAGCAGTGGGGAAAGGTACAGGTCTGGGGCTCTCCATATGCTACGGCATCATTCAGAAAATGGGCGGGAAAATTGACGTCTCAAGCCAGGTCGGCATCGGGACCAAGTTCCGAATATTAATGCCTTTTCAGGAAGGGTTTTCTGAAAATCAGGATAACGAATTTACCACAACAATCATTTAAAGGAAAAAATAATGAGTAAGATAAAATTATTGCTGGTAGATGATGAAAAAGGGTTTCTTGACACCCTGACCAAGCGGCTGGAAAAAAGGGAATTGTGTGTTTCTGCTGTTTACAGCGGGAAAGAGGCCTTGGCTGAAATTAAAAATAATAAAGATCTTGATGCCATCGTTCTTGATGTAAAAATGCCGGAAATGGATGGGGTAGAAACATTGGTCGAAATCAAGAAAATAGCTCCTCTTGTTGAAGTGATCATGCTGACCGGTCATGCCACCATGGAAACGGCAATCGAAGGAATGAAACTCGGCGCCTTCGATTATCTGATGAAACCCTGTGATATTGAAGAATTGATAGAAAAAGTAAATGGAGCAGTGTCAAAAAAAAGAATTCATGAAGAAAAAATAAGCGAAGCCCGCATGAAGAAAAATATGTAATTTTGTATGTATGAAATGAGGAATAACATGAGTCAAGGCAATACAGAAGGAAAAGTCACAAAGATCCTCCTGGTGGACGATGAAAAAGGATATCTCAATGTACTTTCCAACAGACTTTCAAAAAGGTCTTTTATTCCCACCAAAGCCTTCAGCGGTACAGAAGCCATACAGATTTTACGAAAAGAGGATTTTGACGTCGTGGTCCTGGATCTGAAAATGGAAGATATGGACGGCATTGAAGTGTTAAAGGTCATAAAGCGGATGGTGCCTGATCTTCCTGTAATCCTTTTAACCGGTCACGGATCGCATACAGCCGCAAAAGAAGGGATTTTAGCCGGGGCTTTTGATTATCTGACCAAACCATGCGAGCTTGTTGAATTGATTGAAAAAATCAAGGAGGCCTGCGGCTCTGTTGCAGAAAAGAAACCGTTGACGTAACCTCGTTGAATGATAACTTGCGGTGAATGAGAAAAAAGGACCAGAAATTGATATGAGCCTATGGAAAACAGGCAGCAGTAATCAGGAAAAATTTTCAATCCACCTGAGTCTTAAAACCAGGGTATACCTGGTGAATGCCATCCTTTTATGCATAACCTTGGTGGGTGCCGTCTTGATGATCTGGTATACGTATAAGATCGAAAATGTCTTTAAAAATATCATCAGCAAAAATGTGGTGATATTTGAATCTGCTGAATCACTGGGAACTGCTCTGGTCAACCAGAAAGGATATGTAACCTACTATTTTCAGGACGGGAATACCGACTGGCTGGTTCAATTGGCCAAATACCGAAGCCTGTTTGAGGCAAAGCTGGAAGAGGTAAAAAGTCTTGTTAATGAGCCCTGGGAAAAAGAAGCCATTCATCAGATAGAAAAAGATTACAGAAGATTAATTGAAGCCAGGGATGAAGTTATAGAATTATATAAAAAAGGGGATAAACAAAAGGGTTTTGTCCTTCATCAGAATGTGAGACAGATTTTTTTTGGTATACTGGAATTATGTGAAAAATTTAAGACATTTCATAAGGAAAAGATAGAAACCGCCATTGAAACCAGCCGGAAAGAAGCAAACCGGCTAAGATACATCGCGCTGATGGCCATTGTCTCTGTTACTCTTTTAAGTCTGCTGGTGAATTTTATTTTTGCCCGGCATATCATGGGCCCCATACGTAAATTGATTCTGCAGGTGGATACAGGGGAGGTGTCCGATAAACCCATGGATGAAGTGGATGCCTTGAAAAAAGGAATCCTCGGGCTTATTGAAAATGCTGAAGTAACTCATATAAAATTAAAGCAAAGCCAGGAATCATTGCTACAGTCTGAAAAGATGGCCCTTATTGGAAAACTTGCCGCCGGTACGGCTCACAGTATCAGAAATCCTTTGACCTCGGTCAAGATGAGGCTGTTTTCCCTGAACCGGTCTGCTGCTTTTTCCGATGCCCAGAGAGAGGACTTGAATGTCATATCCGGCGAGATTGTGCAGATTAATAAAATTGTTGAGAATTTTCTTGAATTTGCACGCCCTCCCAAACTTGTGATGAAAAAAATGAGCCCATCGGCTGTGGTGGATAGTGCGGTTTACCTTTTAGGGCAGAGACTTAAATCCTATCATGTGACCTCTAAAATAGTCCGCAACGGTTTTCTTTCCGAAACCCTGATTGACCCGGAGCAACTTAAGGAAGTTATTGTCAATATTATCATTAACGCCTGTGAAGCCATGAAAAAAGGAGGCTCCATCATCATCCATGAAGAAGAAACAGACACAGAGTCTCTGGGAAAGGTTGATGTGATTCGGATCAGCGATGACGGCGAGGGAATTCCCCAGGTAAACAGGGACAAGATATTTGATCCGTTTTTTACAACTAAGGAACAAGGGACCGGTCTTGGATTGAATATTGCGTTTAATATCATTCATGAACACGGCGGATGGCTGGATGTGGAAAGTGAAGAGGGAAAAGGGACTTCTTTTTTCATCACCTTGCCGGTAAAGGATAAATAAAATGAATACCATCCTTGTAATAGACGATGACGACCAGTTAAGGATCAGTTTTTGTAAACTGCTAAAAGAAGAAAATTATTCCGTCATCAGTGCGGCTTCAGGCGAGGCCGGCATTGAAATTGTCCGTCAGAATACCCTGGATCTTGTCATCCTTGATATGCGTCTGCCGGGCATGAACGGTATGGAAACATTTAAGAAGATAAGAGAAATCGATTCAAAACTGCCCGTCATCATTGTCACAGCTTATGGAACAACAGACATTGCCATTGAAGCCACAAAATTAGGCGCCTACGATTATGTGCTGAAACCTTTTGAGGTTCCGGAAATGCTCACCCTCATCCGGCAGGCCATAGAGGCCGGATATTTTATGAGGTCGCCGGTAGCCGTGGATGCAATTCCCGGTAAACAGTCAGGGGATGCCATTATCGGTCAGAGCAAACTCATGCAGAATGTTTATAAATCCATCGGCAGAGTATCTCAAACCGATGCAACGGTTCTGATTCGCGGCGAATCCGGAACAGGGAAAGAACTGGTGGCAAGAGCTGTTTATCAGCATGGGATTCGATCCAGCAAGGCTTTTTTAATTATCAATTGTGTGGCCATACCGGAAAATCTTTTGGAAAGTGAATTGTTCGGCTATGAAAAAGGAGCCTTTACCGGAGCATCCCAAAGACATATCGGCAAAATTGAACAGGCTAACGGGGGGACGGTTTTTCTGGATGAAATCGGGGATATGCCGATGAATATCCAGGCAAAAATTTTAAGATTGTTGCAGGAAAAAAGCATTGAACGCTTGGGGGGTGAAGAGACCATTCCAGTGGATGTCCGTATTATTGCAGCCACCAATAAGAATCTTGAGCAGGCCATTGAGGAAGGAAAATTCAGGGAAGACTTGTATTTTCGCCTCAAGGTTGTGATGATTGAACTTCCGCCGTTAAGGGATCGTAAAGAAGATATTGATGCATTGATTTCTTTTTATCTTCATAAATTTTCCATAGAATTAAAGATGGATAATCCAAGCGTCCAGGCAGATGCTCTGGCACTTCTGAACCGCTACGAATGGCCGGGAAACATAAGAGAGTTATCGAATGTGATACAGAAAGCATTGATTTTTAACCGGGGAGCCCCGATTTCAACCTCAGATCTTGAGCAACTCATCGAGAAAAAAGACAACACCCGGCTGACTCAAGAGACTGAAGTCAACAGCATCCGGGACTGGGTAAGACAATCGCTGGCCAATCCTGCCGGGAAGACCACGTTCGATGAATTCATGGATACGGTCTCCGGTATTGTGATATCTGAAGCGCTGAAATCCACAAACGGCAACCGTACTCAGGCAGCAAAGCTCCTTGGGCTCTCAAGACCGACCCTTCATGCCAAAATTGAAAAATATAATATTAAACTGAAAACTGAAATCTCAGACTGAATAAACGGGTTCAACATGATTTAAAAGTTGCCGGATCAGAAAAACCTTTCTTTTTTCTTTAATCTTTCTGAACTACTCAAAAGATTCCTACCCTTTACTAATGTGTCTTGTTATGAAACAAGTTTTTTCTTGACAATAATCAGGATACTCGGATAATTACTTCACCCTGGGCTTTTGACAAGATTGTCAAACCTTTTATGGTGAGAGGGAAACAGTATGAAGTCAGACATGGATAATTTATAATGATTAACCTGCTGTTTATTGACGATGATATAGATTTTTTGAATCTTGTAACAGATTGGATGAAGGATCATCTTACTGTTACCGGAGTTAAAAATATGGAAGATGCCTTTGTATTTTTGAAAGCGAACCCGGTTGATGTGATTGTTCTGGAAATGAAAACCCCTTGCATAGACGGTATTAAATTTCTTGAGGAAATGATAAAGAAAAATATCAATTCCGAAGCCATTATATTAACCGGTCATTTATGTATTCAGGACTCTCAGAAAGCAATGGAACTAGGGGCTTTTGATTTTGTATTAAAACCTGTTGGTATGGAAGCGCTTTTGTTCAAAATCCAAGATGCATACCGGAAAAAAGAGATAAAAGACAAAAAACGAAACTAAAGACGGAAAGTCTTTAAAATAAGGCAGTTGTTTAACTTTTTAATTATTAATCAAAAAAAGGAGAAGTTGAATGAATTTTTTCAGGCAGTTTGGACATTTCATGATGACGGCTTCCAGGGCGCATGCCGACTGGGAAATGGAAATGTCCAGAAATATACTGGGAAGCAGGAAGCGTATGTTTGTATTAGGTCTTTTGCTGATTCCGATAATCATCGGCGGTGTTGTATTTGCTGATCAGGTCGGGACGGCCGGATTACCACAGTATCTTGGTGGAAAAACAGCCTATAGCCCGGCATTTTTCACACCGACTATTTTTATTGCATCCATTCTGATTGGTATCTGCGCCGGTCTTATTACCGGATGCATTGGTGCCGGCGGTGGGTTTATCATTGCTCCTGCCCTCATGAGTGCCGGGATCAAAGGTATCTTGGCGGTTGGAACAGACCTTTTCCATATTTTTGCCAAAGCCATTATGGGAAGTGTGCTTCATAGAAAAATGGGCAATATTTCCGTATCGCTGGCCATTACCTTTATTATAGGTGCAATAGTCGGTTCAACCGTCGGTGGGATGATCAACCGCTTTTTGTATGACTTAAATCCCGTCATCAGTGATGCCTTTATTACAACCGTCTATTCTTTAATGCTGGGTCTTTTAGGTTTCTATTCCCTGTATGATTATATTAAATCCAAAAAATCACCGGAAGCAGACAGGGGTTCTCATGATGGAAGTGTTGAAGGTGCTGAACTCGGAAGTCTGCCTGCAAAACTTCAGGCGATCAATCTTCCTCCCATGCTTACATTTGACGAAAATGTTGTTCCCGGCGGACGCAGGATTTCTGCCTGGTTTCTTATTGCCAGCGGCGCTCTTGTAGGGCTTTGTGCTTCAATTATGGGTGTTGGCGGCGGATTTGTTACATTCCCGGTTTTTGTTTATGTACTTGGTGTTTCTTCTCTTACAACCGTTGGAACCGATATTTTCCAGATCGTTTTTACTGCTGGCTATGCAGGTATTTCCCAGTATGCCGTTCATGGATTTATCTTCTATACTCTGGCAATGGGTATGTTGTTAGGATCTCTTGTCGGCATCCAGATAGGGGCATTGTCAACCAAAGTGGTAAAAGGCATCACCATCCGCGGATTCTATGCCATGGCGGTTTTAGCCGGTTTTGTGAATCGGTTTTTTGCACTACCTGCAAAACTTTCTTCTGCAGGTTTGTTTTCGCTTCCCAAAAATATCGGCAGCACTTTAGATACGATTGGTATGGTGTCATTCTTTATCGTTATTACCGTTTTTGCCGTTTGGGTTATCGGCACATTCTTTAAAAATATCGGCAAGCTCATGGTAAAGGAGGCTTAATACTATGTCACATGATAAAAAAGATAGAAAAAAAGCGCTTTATTTGGGTTGGGTTCTTTTAATAGGTTTTTTTATTGTCCTGGTTTTGATTTTCATGCCGCTTTTTAATGGTCAAAACGGTTTGAATTATATGGATGATCTCTATAATTCCATTTCAAAAGGGTCGGCTCATTATATCCCTAAAATGATGATACAAGAAGTCGTTGAGACAAAAGGAAAGACCGTAGCTGTCAATTTTGCCATGAAAAGCGAACAACAGGCTAAAGAAGTCGAACCTCTGTTGACAAAATCAGGGGCAACGGTTTCCGTATCAGGAACGGATGTTAAAATTGATGGAGATTTGAGTGCCATCCTGGCCAACTGTCTTGAAGATTCTGAAGCTTTGTATCTAAACAAAGGCGATGACCTGAAAAATAAATACGGTTATGATGGAAAATTGGTTCTGTTTAACTGGCATGCCGCTTTGACAGGTATGGGAAAAGCGCTTACTGCTCAAAAGAAATTTGCAGAGGCAAAATACATCACGGTGATCAAGGAAAAAGGCGTGGAATGTGCATATAACTATTATAAGGTAGAAGCTAAGAGCATTTCAAGCCAAGCTTGGATCGTTATTTTTTCTCTTGTGTTTTATGTCATTTATACCATGTGGTACGGCTATGCAATCCTGTACCTTTTTGAAGGATGGGGTTTAAATATCGGACACTGATGGATAAAGGCAGGCTGGAAAATCTTTTCAGCCTGCCTTTATCATCCAAAAATATATGAAACACATCCTTAAACAACTTAAAGATATTTTTTCAAAAAAGAAACAAGAAGACCTCCCCGCCGATATCCAAGACCTGCGCATCGCCTTTAAAGGGCGATATCAAAATTTTAAACTCATTTTAACCGCCAATAACAAAGCTTTGGAAGTCATGGCAAGTCTTGAAGAAGCACTTATCGGCATTCGTCCTTTTGGTATGTCATTTATTAAAAGCTGCTGTGTTTCAATTTCCGTCAATGTATATTTGCTTATCCGTAACTTGAACGAATTATCAAACCAGAAATATACAGCCTTATTTGAACGGTTTGATGACATACAAAAAAAGATATTGGATATTATCAACAGTAAAAAAATCATCAAAGAAGACAACAGGCTTGTAATCCCTTTGGGCAATATTGATAAGGAAATGGCTGATTTTGTGGGAAGCAAGATGGCCAATCTCGGAGAATTAAAAAACAAACTTCAGCTTAAAACTCCCAGCGGATTTGTGATTTCTGCGGCTGCATATGAGAAATTCATTCATGAAAACAATCTTCAGATAGAAATTGATAAGCTCATCAATTATGCAGATGCAAACGATATGGAAGACCTTTATACCACAAGCGTTACAATCCAGCACATGATCATGAAGGGAAAAATTCCCAAAGAATTGGAAGATGAAATCAATTTTGCATGGAACGAATTGGAAAAAGAAGCAGGGCGGCCGGTTTCCGTTGCACTGCGAAGCAGTGCATTTGGTGAAGATTCTTCAGGAAGCTCTTTTGCCGGCCAGTATCGTTCGGAATTAAACGTAAGTGAAATCAATAAATTTAAGGCCTATAAAGAAGTTATTGCAAGCAAATACAGTATTCCTGCCATCACCTACCGTTTAAATAAAGGGTTTAAGGATGAAGATATTGCCATGTGTGTGGGATGTCTTGTGATGGTGGATGCAGTGGCCGGAGGCGTTGTATATTCAAGAAATCCCGTAGATGCAAGAGATGATTCTATTTATATGAATTCTGCGCTCGGGCTCCCCAAAGCGGTTGTTGACGGAAGTGTGGCCTGCGATCAAACTGTGGTTTCCAGGGATTCCATGAAAGTGGTATACGAACAGATTGCCGATAAAGAAAAAAAATATGTCTGCCTTCCGGAAAGCGGTGTGTGCACCATGGAATTAAGCGGGGAAGACAAACTGCTGCCGGCAATCACTCATGAGATTGCTGTAGAACTTGCTCAACATGCAGTTTCAGTAGAGAAATACTATGGATCAGCCCAGGACATTGAATGGGCCATTGATGCCAGCAATTCGCTTTATTTTCTGCAATGCCGTCCCTTGCAGCAAATGGATGAACCATCGGACAAATACCCTGAAGAATTAAAAAGACATTTAACTGATTCGCCTGATACCATTATTGCCAAAGGCGGAATTACTGCTAGTCCGGGTATTGCATGCGGACCGGTATTCCTTGCCGTTAAAGGATCGGACATCCTGGGGTTTGAACAAGGCTCTGTTTTAGTCACCCAGCAGGCGCTTCCCGCCTGGGCTTCGGTTTTAAGCAAGGCTGCCGCCGTGGTGACGGAACAGGGGGGATTTGCCGGCCACCTGGCAAATGTGGCAAGGGAATTTTCAGTACCTGCCTTATTCGGAATTGAAGGAATTACATCAAAGGTAAAAAACGGTGACACGATAACCGTAGATGCAAAAGGGCTTTCTATTTATCATGGGCGCATTGATGCCTTGCTCGATTTAGGTGGGCAAAAAAAACATATTCTCATGCAGGGAAGCCCGGTTTATGACATCTTACAACAGGTCGGCGATCTTATCGTCCCTCTAAATTTATTAGACCCGGATGCACATGATTTCAAACCCGGGAACTGCCAAACCTTTCACGATATCACCCGCTTTGTTCATGAAAAATCCGTCTTTGAGATGTTTAATTTTGGGAAAGAGCATCATTTTGCCGAACGGTCTGCCAAGCAATTATTTTACAAGGTGCCCATGCAATGGTGGATTCTGAATCTTGATGATGGGTTTAATGAAGAAATTCAAGGTAAATATGTAAAAATCGAAAATATTGTTTCCGTCCCCATGCTTGCACTTTGGCAGGGTATCATTGCCGTTAACTGGGATGGGCCGCCCATTGACGGAAAAGGCCTTGCGTCCGTTATGTTTCAGGCCACTGCCAATACGGCTTTGAACACGGGTGTTCGTTCAAAATACAATGACCAGAATTATTTTATGATTTCCAAAAATTATTGCAGTTTAAGTTCAAGGCTGGGTTTTCATTTTTCAACCCTCGAAGCCCTGGTCAGTGAGAGGGATCTGGAAAATTATATCAGTTTTCGATTTAAAGGTGGGGCAGCCGACCATGAAAGAAAAATCAACCGGGTTCATTTTATTAAGAAAATCCTGGAAGAATATGGTTTCAAAGTTGAAATCAAAGAAGATTCACTGACTGCACGCATGGAAGGATTTCCTGCCGAATTTATGAAAGAGCGTCTGAAAATCCTTGGCTATCTGACCATACACACCCGTCAATTGGACATGATCATGTCTAATCCTGCAAGAATTAAATATTACGCTTCAAAATTACGCTCCGATATTGACAACAAGGTTTTGGCAAAGCTGCAAAGTTAAAATAAAAACCATGGCAGTGAAGTTTTTTGACCTGAAGAAAAAGGGTTGAACTTCAGGAAAAAAAGGTTCAAGATCGGGAACATTATGAATCTTTTTTTTATTTCCATATTGATCGTTCTGTCAGGCGGTTTGATATCCCTGATTACAGCGGGAAAGATCAAATCAGCAAGAATCATTACTATTATTTTTTTGAGTCTTGGATGTCTTTTGGGTCTGATCGATGCAACCGCAAAACTAATCCATTCTATTGTTATTGAGAGTACGCTTCATTACCTGAATATTTTACCTGTGTCATTTAAAATAGATGGACTTTCGGCTTTTTTTCTCGTTATTATTTTTGCCGTCTGTCTTCTTGCCGCCATTTACAGCTACCACTACATGGATCATGAAAAGAAAACTTTACGGGTGTCTGTTAATTATTTTTTCTTCAGCATTCTGATTTGCGCCATGGCCCTTGTTATTACAGCTTCCAATATTATTGCTTTTATGCTGTCATGGGAAGTCATGTCTTTGTCTTCATTTTTCCTTGTCATTTACAATTATGAGGCTGTGGAAAATCGCAAAGCCGGTTATCTGTATTTTGTTTTTTCCCAAGTCGGCGCCATGTTCATTCTTGCTTCATTCGGATTGATTTACGGCCACACGGGTAATTTGAGCTTGGTGCCCCTGGCGGATATTCCTGAACCCCTTAAGCTTTTGGTATTTATTTTTTCATTTATCGGGTTCGGATCAAAAGCCGGGGTTTTCCCCTTTCATATCTGGCTTCCGGAGGCCCATCCGGCCGCGCCAAGTCATATTTCAGCAATCATGTCCGGAGTTATGATCAAGACCGGGATTTACGGCATCATAAGAATGTATACAATTTTACACATCCATACATCCGTTCCGGGAGCCATGCTTGTCCTGGCCGGTTCTGTGTCCGGGATTCTTGGAGTGGTGTATGCATTGGGACAACAGGATCTCAAACGCCTTCTTGCGTATTCTAGTGTTGAAAATATCGGCATTATCCTCATGGGGCTCGGTATCGGGATGATCGGGGTTTCATCGGGAAACCCAGGGATGGCGGTTCTCGGATTCACAGGAGGATTTCTTCATATCATGAACCATTCCATCTTCAAGTCCCTTTTGTTCATGGGGGCCGGTATGGTGCTCCATAAAACCGGAACAAGCTCCATGGATGCCTTGGGCGGCCTGTTAAAAAGCATGAAAATCACAGGGACTTCTTTTATTATCGGTTCCCTTGCCATTTCCGGTCTTCCTCCTTTTAACGGTTTTGTGGGGGAAATTTTAATCTATATCAGTGGATTCAAAGGTGTGGATCTGGACTCATTTGCTTTTATCATGAGTATTGTGTCCATCATCAGCCTGGCGATTATCGGAGGGCTTGCCCTGGCCTGTTTTACAAAGGTCGTGGGTATTGTCTTTCAAGGAGAACCCAGAACCAGGGCAGCAGAAAATGCGAATGAAAAGGGGAAGACCATGCTGTTTTCGATGTCCGTCCTTACCGCCGTCTGTATCCTTTTCGGCATCTTTCCAGCGCTCATTATCCAATTGCCGATAAAAGCAGTTCAGGTTTTTGGGCTGGGGTTTGAACCGTCTATGTTCGAACCTGTTATGAAAATTACGGAAAATCTAACCCTTGCAGCCATGGTATTTGCTTTTGTAATTGGTGTCGTGATCATCATCCGTTTTTTGGGATACAGGGGAAAGAGCATTGCTTTATCAAGCACCTGGGGGTGCGGGTTTGCTCAGCCCACTTTCAAAATGCAATATACCGGATCATCCTATGCCGCTTTTATCCTTGATCTTTTTAGGCCTGTGGCACCTTTGTCGGTAGAGCATCCGGCCATAAAAGGGCGATTCCCTTTGAAAACGCGCTACAAAAGCCATGTCCATGATATTGCAGCGCTCCATATAAATAAAACGATTGTCGATCCGGTAATGTTTTTATTTGATAAACTCCGATGGATCCAGCACGGGGATATTCACCTGTATATTGGTTATATTCTCCTGGCCATCGTGTTGTTGTTCTTTTTTATTTAAGGCTGAACAGGTGATAACCCATGATTGAATCCATCCTTCTTTTTATCCTTTCCATTCTGACGGCGCCTTTTTTTTCGGGTATTATACTGAAGATAAAAGCATTTTTCGGAGGAAAAAAAGGACCGCCTGTTTTGATCCAGTATTATACCCTGATCAAACTTTTCAAAAAAGGATCGGTCTACAGCTGCTCCACAACCGCCATGTTCAAACTTGGCCCGGTTGTTTCCCTATGTTCAGCCCTTACTGTTCTTCTCTTTCTTCCTATAGCCGGGCGCCCTCCGGTTATTTCCTTTCACGGGGATGTGATCCTTGTCCTTTATCTTCTGGGGCTTGGCCGGTTTTTTACCATTGCCGCAGCCATGGATACCGCCTCTCCCTTTGAGGGCATGGGGGCGGCAAGAGAAGCCTATTTCCCGATTATCTGCGAGGCGGCCTTCTTCATGATCCTGATTTTATTTTACCGGCTGACCGGAGAACTTTCCCTTTCCTCCTATTTTGAAGGCCGGAACACCCTGTCTTTGTGGAGTTTTGCAGGGGCGCCTTTATTATTTGTGGTAATGTCTTTTTTCATCATTCTTTTAACTGAAAATTCAAGAGTGCCGGTGGATGATCCTGCCACCCATCTCGAACTGACCATGATCCATGAAGTCATGGTTCTGGATCACAGCGGGCCGGATTTAGGCCTTATCGAACTTGGGTCGTTCTGCAAACTGTTTTTTTATTCCAGTCTTATATCGAGGCTGATGCTGCCTTCCGACCTCAATATCCCGGGAGGCGCCTTTATTTTCTTTTTTGCCGGGCTTGCCACTGTTTCCATGGCTGTGGGGGTGATGGAATCGGTCATGGCCCGGTACAGAATGGAAAAGGTCCCGCAGTTTGTATTAACGACGTTTGCTTTGGCGTTTTTTGCAACCATCATCACATTGGAGTTTATCTAAAATGGATGTTCTTCAGGTGGACACGATTTTAACACTGGTGCTGCTGTCTGTTTTATTCTCATTCGGCTCCAGTCGGCTGCCAAGGCTCATCAATCTGGTAGCCTTCCAGGGGATTGTCGTATCATTGATTCCTTTTTTTCTGGGTCATGACATGACGGCCGGAGGGATCGCCTTTACCATTGCAACCCTTTCCATTCGAGGCATCATCATCCCCATGAGCATATACACGGCCATAACAAAAGTGGCCATTAAACGAGCAGTGGAACCCATCATCGGATATCATGCCTCTGTTCTCTGCGGACTTTTATTGATTGTGGCGGCAACCTGGATCGGCCGCCAGTTGAATATCCCGGCCATTAAAGCACACACCCTTTTGTTTCCGACGGTCATGGCCCTTCTTGTGACCGGGATGTTTTTTTTGATGGCCAGGAGAAATGCCATTGCCATGGTTCTTGGCTATATCATGATGGAAAACGGAATTTTTCTTGCCGGAACCTCAATTTCAGCCCGTGCCCGTCATATTGTTGAATTCGGGATACTTCTTGATGTTCTGGCCGGGGTTATGATCATGGCCGTTATTCTTCAAAGCATCAAGCAAACCTTTGATGATGTGGATACAGCCCATCTGAGAACATTAAAGGAATAAAGGAAGACGGCATGGTTGAAATCGTATTTCTGATTCCCTTTATAACCGGCATTCTGGCTTTTTTCCTTCCGAAAAACTTTGGAAGGATGATTCTCACCGGAACCGGGGCCGTTCATTTGATTCTCTCTCTTTTCTTGTGGAAAAAAAGACCGGAAGCACTTTTTAATTATTATTTTGCTGTGACCCCGGAGGGTTTGTTATCCCTTCTCATCATTTCTTTTTTGTTTTTCATGGTATCCGTTTATGCGGTTTCATACCTGAAAGAAAGCGGCATGCAGACTGAAAATGTCTTTACAGGATTCATGCTCTGGTTTTTGGCCACCATGACCATGGTAACCGTATCCGATCATATCATGGTTTTCTGGATCGCCATTGAAGCCACCACCTTGGCCAGTGCCCCCCTGATCTATACTCACAGGTCTTCGGCTTCCCTTGAAGCTACCTGGAAATATGTGCTCATCTGTTCCGTTGGAATTGCCATGGCCCTTTTAGGAACGGTCCTTATTACCTTATCCATGGATATCGGGAATGTGGATGCACCGCTTTCTTTTTCCGCAATTGCCGGGATAGCTAAAAAACTTGATCCCTTCTGGCTGAAAGCCGGGTTTATTTTTATTTTGGTCGGTTATGGGACTAAAATGGGGCTTGCCCCCATGCACACCTGGCTTCCGGACGCCCATAGCGAAGCCCCCAGCCCGGCATCGGCCCTTTTTTCCGGGGTGCTTTTAAACTGTGCTTATCTGGGTATTTTTAAAACCAATAAAATTATGCATGCAGCAGGGCTGGGTGATTTTTCCGGTACCATATTAATGGTATTCGGGCTCATGTCCATTCTGGCGGCAGCCACCTTTATCATCAAACAGAACGAATACAAAAGACTCTTGGCGTATTCCAGCATCGAGAACATGGGTATCATCGCCTTTGGAACCGGCATCGGCGGAATTGGGCTTTATGGCGCCGTGATTTGTATGATTCATCACAGTCTGATCAAATCCTCCCTATTTCTTTCTTCCGGGAATATTCTTCTGGGATATGGAGACCGCATGATCAAACATACAGGAGACCTGATCAGCCGGATGCCGAAAACCTTTATTGCATTTTTTGCCGGATTTGTCGGTATATCCGGATTTCCCCCCTTTGGCATTTTTATCGGTGAACTGTTCATTGTCCTTGGGGCTTTCCGGGCAGGCCGCTATATTACGGCTGGTCTTTTTATTTTAAGCCTGTGTGTGATTTTTGCTGGATTTGCCAACCAGGCCATGAAAATATCCTTTGATAATTCAAATAAAACTATTCGTCTGAAAGAAAAGGCAGGCCTTGTCTGGCCGCAGTATGTGCTGTTGCTGACCTCTTTTGCATTATGTTTTTTTATCCCGGAACCCCTGTATCAAAACATTGTTGATGCAATCGCAGCTTTTGGCGGAGGCTTTTGATGACGAGTGCTTTTTTAAGGGTATCAAACGGCGAAAAAATAGAACGAAGAAGGATTCCCCATCATTCCTCTGAAGAATTCCGTAAAAATGTTCTGGATATGATGAAAAAAGGCGGTAAGGTTGTTCACTATTTTGCATATCAGGACAGTCCCGCCCTGAAACTCATGACGGTGCTCAGAACAGACCAGTTATGGGTGGCCGGATGTGACGCACCCGAGTCCTATCCCTCTTTGACACAAACCTGTGAACCCTTTCATCTGTTTGAAAGGGAAATTGCAGAACAATTCGGCATACACCCTGAAGACCACCCTTGGATGAAAATGGTGAGATATCATCCCAATTGCCGCAAGATAAAGGATGTGTTCGGCAATCATTATAAAGAGGATATCCCCGGCAATTACGAGTATTATCAGGTGGATGGCAGTGAAATTCATGAAGTTGCCGTAGGCCCTGTTCATGCAGGTGTTATAGAACCCGGTCATTTCAGATTTAATTGTATCGGGGAAAAGGTCCTTCATCTGGAAATTCAGCTTGGCTTTCAGCACCGGGGCATTGAAAATCTCTTTCATGATGTGGGCGCTAAACGATTGCCCATTCTGGCTGAAAATATAGCCGGGGATACCACCATTGGTCACAGCCTTTGCATGGCAGAGGCGGTTGAGGCCCTGACCCAGGTTCAACCGGACAGGGGTGCAAAGATCATCCGTACCATTGCCCTGGAGCTGGAGCGGTTGGCCAATCATATCGGGGACCTCGGGGCTTTGAGCGGGGATGTGGCCTTTTTGCCGGCAGCCAATTATTTTGGTAGACTCAGGGGGGATTTTTTAAATCTTACTCTCCTTATCTGTGGCAACCGGTTTGGAAAAGGACTGGTCCGGCCCGGCGGAGTCCGGTTCACATTGTCTGATGAGATTCAAAAAACCCTTCATGAAAGACTCAAGGGATTAAAACCTGAGGTCGAGCACGTTCTTGATCTATTATTTTCTGCTTCAACGGTCCGGGCCAGGTTTGAAGATTGCGGCCGTGTGAGTCTGCCAGATGCGGAACATCTTGGACTTGTGGGACCGGCAGGCCGGGCATCCGGTCTTTCCTATGATGTCAGGCGCTGTTTTCCGACAGAACACTATGGCGAGGTGGGAATTTCCGAAATTAAAAAAAGAGCCGGTGACGTCCATGCCCGTGCAAAAGTCCGGTACGATGAAGTTCTCCAGTCCATCGGTATCATTGAATCCTTGATTTTAAAACCGATTGAAACACAAATCGTGAATGTTTCGAATTTTGATCTTAGCGCATCATCTTTTGTTGTGACATTAAATGAAGCATGGCGGGGGGAAGTTTCCCATCTCTTGTTAACCGATAAAGACGGGAAAATCCTGCGGTACAAGGTTAAAGATCCTTCATTTCATAATTGGAACGGTCTTGCCATGGCATTGCGGAATACAGGAATATCGGATTTTCCCCTGAATAATAAAAGTTTTAATCTTTCCTATTGCGGGTTTGACCTTTGATGGGAATTTAAAAAAAAGAGCAGATATTATGTTCAGCGTACTTAAAAACAGATTTGAACAGGGATACAGGACTTGTAATTATCCCAAGGAAAAACCCGCCGTTTTTGAACGTTATAGAGGGAGACCCGTCATTCACCAGGATGTATCCCTGGAGAGGGTGGAAATGTGCGCCGCTGCCTGTCCTCAGGATGCCATTGACGTCTGTTTAAAAAAAATCGATATGGGAAAATGTATTTTTTGCGGCACCTGTGAGC